>CAINOI010000075.1 GCA_903851465.1 uncultured Bacteroidota bacterium | reverse complement strand
CCAGGTTGGCATACCACCATCTTCCCTCCTTACTTTGTGGCAGGTGCTATCTTCAGTGGATTTGCAATGGTGCAAACACTTTTGATTGTGGTTAGAAAAGTAATGGGATTACAAGATTATATTACATTAGGTCACATCGAAGCGATGAACAAGGTTATTGTACTAACCGGAAGCATCGTGGGTTGTGCATATTTAACAGAGTTGTTTATTGCTTGGTACGGACAAAATCCATACGAGTGGTATGCATTCTCTCAAAACAGAGCAAACCTTTTCAGTCCTTATGGATGGTCATATTGGTTAATGATGTTCTGTAACGTGGTTTCACCGCAGTTATTCTGGAGCAGAAAATTAAGAAGAAACATTACCGTTACTTTCTTTATGAGTATTGTAGTAAATATTGGTATGTGGTACGAGCGTTTTGTAATTATCGTTACCTCAATTTATCGTGATTTCTTACCATCAAGTTGGAGTACTTATTACAGTCCTTCAATATGGGAAATCGGATTCTATTTAGGAACATTCGGATTGTTCTTTACTTGCTTCTTCTTATTTGCCAAATACTTCCCTGTAATTGCAGTTGCCGAGATCAAATCGATTTTGAAAACATCAGGCGAAAACTATAAAGCAAAAATGACTGACATAGAAAAATCAGATGCTGAGAAGTTTTATGTTGAAGAAGTAGAACACGCGCATTAATAAAAAAAGTAAAAAGTTAAAATTAAAAAAATAAATAAGGTTAAGTAGGTTAAGAGTTGGTTGTTTTCAATTTTGACCTTTGAATTAATAAAAAAAGAAACAATAAATTATATGGCTGGAGGAATTAAAAAATTTGTAGTTGGTTCATTTGATGATGAAGCAGTTTTGTTTCCGGCGGTGAAAAATGTACGCAAAGCGGGATACAAAATCCACGATGTGTATACGCCATTTCCTGTACATGGTTTAGATCATGCCATGGGATTAAGAGAAACAAGTTTACACACTGCAGGTTTCATCTACGCAATCACTGGAACCACAACCGCGCTTAGCTTTATGAGTTGGGTGTTTACAAAAGATTGGCCTTTAAATATTGGAGGTAAACCTCATTTCGCCTTACCTGCATGGATTCCGATTACATTCGAATTAACGGTTTTGTTTTCGGCAGTAGGCATGGTACTAACCTTTTGCTACTTATGTCAATTGTCACCATTTGTAAAGAAGCATCACTTCCACGCAAGAGCTACTGATGATTTGTTTGTAATGGCTATTGAGTGTACAGACAAAACAAATGACGCAGAAGTACAATCGTTTTTAGAAAAAGCCGGAGCAAAAGAAATAAACATCCAACATGCAGAAACCGGATGGTGGATTGGAAGATACGACAGAGATCAAAAGTTGTACAGAGAAGAGAAAGGATACTAGTAATCCAAACCCGTAGGGGTGAAATGATTATAAAGAAACAACAACCCAACGCCGTAGGCGTGAAATGATAATAAAAGGAAACAACCCAACCCCGTAGGGGTGAAATGATTATATATGAAAAAAGTTGCAACATTTTCGATAATTCTGCTGGCAATGAGCATTGCATTTTTTAGTTGTGATAGTAAGCGTCAACCAGGAAAAATATACATGCCCGATATGGCATATAGTCGTGCATATGAAACGTATGCAGAAAGAGACTCATCGAAATTTACAAGTGATCCTTCAATGAGAGGAGGAAGCAAAATTTACTACGATAACAATCCTGTTTCCGGCTCAATAAAAAGAGGAGAAATGTTCCCTTATCATTTACCCAATGATTCTAATGGATATAAAATGAGCGCATCTGTTGTAAATCCTTTAGCTGATATGACAGAAGCTGAAATGAAAGAAGCGGGAAGATTATATAATATCAATTGTGCTATTTGTCATGGTGATAAAGGAGCAGGAAACGGCCCTTTGTCAACATCAGGAAAAATTGGTGGTATTGCAAATTTAACATTGGACAGTTATGTTAAAATGACTGACGGAACCATGTTCCATTCTATAACTTATGGGAAGAATAACATGGGAAGTTATGCATCACAGATAGACAGAAAACAACGTTGGATGGTTATTAAATACATACGCACACTTCAGCCAAAACCTGCAGCAGCAACAATGGCAACAGACAGCGTTAAAACAAAATAAAAAAGTTATTTAAACAACATTCAACACAAAGATTTTTAAAAATAAAGTTTACATAGATGAATAATCAATTTGAATTACCAGGCAGTTACAAAAAATGGACATGGGGATTGATTGGAGTGGGAGTATTAGCCTTGTTGTACGGGTTTATTATGTTGCATCCATTTGAGCATGCTGCTCATGGTGGCGGTAATCACGGCAGTACAAGATTTTGGGCTGTATTGTTACAAAACAGCGTTTATTGGTTACTGGTAGTAAACGCGTCTATGTTCTTTATTTGTGTAACAACAATGGCAATGGGCGGATGGCAAGTTGCATTAAGAAGAGTACCGGAAGCAATTTCAAGCGTGGTTCCTTACCTAGGAATCATAACCTTTCTTGTTCTTATGGCAATTATTTGGGGAGACAGAACAGACATCTATCATTGGTTAGATAACGAAGCAGTTAAGCATGATCCAATATTAAACGGAAAAAGCGGATTCTTGAATCCTAAATTTTATACCATTTGGTCTGCAATTGCAATTTTAATGTGGTGGTTGTTGGGTAAAAAAATGAGAAGCATGAGTTTGGAAACAGACAACGCGGGAACAATGGATTATGAAACAGGTAAGAAATGGATATGGAAAAATACAGTTTGGGCTTCTTTATATGCTGTGTTTTTTGGATTGTCTGTTGCATCAACT
>CAINOI010000074.1 GCA_903851465.1 uncultured Bacteroidota bacterium | reverse complement strand
TTCCGAGGCGCAAAGTTAATCATATAAGTGATTTAAAAACGGATTCCGCCCCTTTTTTTCAATAAAAAACCTCCACATTGCTGTCGAGGTTTTTGTATAGTAAGTTAAATGATTCCTTTTGAGGAGATTACACTTTAAAGTGAGAGAACGCTTTGTTCGCCTCAGCCATACGGTGTGTATCTTCTTTCTTCTTAAATGCACCGCCTTCGCCTTTTGTAGCTGCAACGATTTCATTTGCTAATTTGTCAGCCATCGTCTTACCGTTACGCTCACGGCTAAAACGCACCAACCACTTCATACTTAAAGAAATTTTTCTGTCTGCACGAACTTCAGCTGGAATTTGGAAAGTTGCACCACCAATACGACGGCTACGAACTTCAACCGCTGGAGTTACATTAACAACAGCTTTTTTCCACATTTCATAACCATCTTCGTTTGTCATTTTAGCTACTTTATCTAAAGCATCATAAAATATTTTGTAGGCAGTTGTTTTTTTACCATCCAACATAATGTTATTGATAAAACGAGTTACTGCTACATCGCTGAAACGAGGATCTGGAGCTAATGGAATCTTTTTGGGTTGTGCTTTACGCATGTCGAATATTAATTAGTTGTTACTTGATAATAATTATTTATTTCTTTGCTTTTTCTTTCTTAGTACCATACTTAGAACGAGACTGCTTACGGTCTTTAACACCAGCAGTATCCAAACTACCACGAACAATATGGTAACGTACACCCGGTAAGTCTTTTACACGACCACCACGGATTAATACGATACTGTGCTCTTGTAAGTTATGGCCTTCACCTGGGATATAGGCAATGACTTCAATCTTATTAGTCAAACGTACTTTTGCTACTTTACGTAACGCAGAGTTCGGCTTTTTTGGAGTTGTTGTATATACTCTTGTGCAAACACCACGACGCTGAGGACATGCATCCAAAGCTCTTGATTTACTTTTAGCCCTGATGATCTCACGGCCTTTTCTCACTAATTGTTGAATAGTAGGCATTAATTATGCTGTTTAGTTCAATTTCGGTTTATAAAAAATTCGGACGGCAAAGGTAACGTCTGTAAACGAATTACCAAAATGTTATTTGCTATTTTTTAAAAAATAAAGCAATTAGACCCTTTAACCGTACGATTGTCTTTGTTTTTGATAGATAAAATACTGATTACCAGTTATTTAACTATATTTTCACCAACCAACCATGATTGTCCGCTTCTAATCCTACACGAATATCATTTAGCTTCTTTTTAAGCTTTGGTCCCACTTCTGACTTAGTCAAGTCAAAATCCATCACGTAATCTCCTTCTGCTAATTTGGAAATATAGGAGACCACTGCAGCTGTACCCACCCCAAATACTTCTTGTAACTTACCTGATTTGTGTGCAGTTACAATTTCTTCTACAGAAAGATTTCGTTCCTCTACAGTATACCCCATTTCTCTTAACAAAGTAATTGCACTATCTCTAGTCACCCCTTTCAACACGGTACCTCTTTCCAAGCTTGGGGTAATCACTTTTCCATCAATCACAAACATCACATTCATCATCCCCACTTCTTCTACATATTTATGCTCCAATGCATCTGTCCACAAAACTTGATCATACCCTTTTTGTTGAGCTAAAACAACTGGATGCAAACTTGCTCCATAATTACCACCATTTTTTGCAAAGCCTACACCACCCGGGGTCGCTCTAGTATATTTTTGTTCAATCAAAATCTTCATTGCTTCCGCATTGTATGGACCAGCAGGACCTAAAATAATCATGAACTTATACAATGCTGATGGTCGCACACCAATGAATGGATCAGTTGCAATCATGAATGGTCGAATGTATAAAGAATGGTCTTCTAGTTTTGGAATCCAATCTTGTTCAATTTTAATTAATTGCTTCATGCCATCCAAGAATAACCATTCAGGCACTGTTGGCATTTGCATTCTTTCTGCAGAAATATTAAAGCGTTTGTAATTTTCTTGTGGTCTAAAAATAACCACCTGATCTGTTGCACTTTTATATGCCTTAATGCCTTCAAATATAGATTGCCCATAATGCAGGACTGCAGAAGAAGGATCTAATTGTAATGGTTCGAATTTTTTGATGACTGCATTTGTCCATGCACCATTGATGTAATCTGCTTCCAACATGTAGTTAGTGAAGCTTTTTCCAAAGTAGAAATTACTAGCATCTAAATGCCTTAATTGTTCCTTTGGCATTTCGATAAATGGGATATTTTGTACACTCATTTTTATTCGTTTTTTATGCAAAATCAAGCACAAAGAAACACAAAAAAATAAAGACATACAATTGTTATTTTTTCAAATCAATCAATTCAGTTAATTTTCGGTATCCAAACCCTATGAAAGAAGTTAAAAACAGCCTACCAAATAGCGTATTAGTGAACCTGTACAAAGAAAGCTTAGTACTAGGTGTCGAGCCAATGAATGTGGATAAAAAAGCACAGGCAGCTAGGCTTGTGGAGGAAAATAATGCAGTAATCGAGACCGAAGAGACCCTTATTGCACCCATCAAATTTTTAGGCGAACACCAAAAAAAGATCCTTGTTCTTGTGCAAGATATGAATGCAGTTCATTTAAATGAAAGAGATTTTGATTTACTGACTTCAATATTAAACGCATGTAAATTAACCATCGCTGATATTGCCTTAATCAACCTAGCAAATAAAAACTTTTCGTTGCATCAAATTTTAACTCAAGTGCCTTCTGATTTTGTTTTGGTTTTTGATATCAATCCAACACAACTAAAAATTAAATTACCTACTAAATTGTATACCCCAATTTTACTTGGAACAACTCAATTATTATTCAGTAATGATTTAGCACAAATGCAAGGAATTGATCAAGCTTCTAAAATAGAAAAAACAAAATTATGGGGCGCATTAAAAATTATTTTTAAATTATAAACTGAATTTATAATTACAATGCACACACTCATTTTTGCCACAAACAATCGAAATAAAGTTGCCGAAATTCAATCCTTAGTTGGAAGTGATTTTGAGATTATTCCACTAAAAGAAGCAGGTATTGAAATTGAAATTCCAGAGCCTCATGACCAATTGGAAGCCAATGCGCATGAGAAGGCCATGACCATTTTTAAATTGACCAATCAAGACTGTTTTAGCGAAGATACTGGCTTAGAAATAGCTGCTTTAGGCGGCGCCCCTGGCGTTAAAAGTGCAAGATTTGCAGGTGAAAATAGCAATGCCCAAGCCAATATCGACCTTGTTTTAAGCAAAATGACTGCGATTGAAAATAGGGCTGCACAGTTTAGAACAGTCATTTGTCTCATTTGGAAAAATCAAACCTATTATTTTGAAGGTATTTGTAAAGGACAAATTTTAACCACTATGCAAGGGGAAAATGGATTTGGTTATGACCCCATTTTTGTACCCGATGGTGCTTCTAAAAGCTTTGCCAATATGACGATGGATGAAAAGAATCAATTTAGCCATAGGAAAAAAGCGATAACGCAATTATTTGAATTCTTAGGCTCTTTATAATGAAGCGCTAAACCTAGAGCTATACTTACCGCAATACTTAATGAAGGTATTGGATATGTAAAATAATAAAATGCACTAAAAAATTACTGAATGAATGGCGACTCGCTATTCCAGATTTCCCAACTCGCATTGGCTTGCAAGTACAACATTTCTAAACCATTCTGTGTAGTTGCTCCCTGTGCTGCACCCAATGCTAAAAATTTAGTTTCAGCTGGATTGTAAACAAGATCATACAAATGATGTTTTGATGTAATCGCATTATAAGGCAGGTTAGGTGCTTCATCCACATTTGGAAAGGTTCCTAAAGGGCTGGTATGAATCAATAAGGTATGTGATGCAACGATTTCAGGACTTAAGGAGGCATAGGTGATGCAATCTTCTGATGCAGTTCGGGAAACAAATTGATAGACAATACCTAATTTATTAAGTACCCATTCTACAGCAGCGGCAGCGCCACCTGTTCCAAAAATGAGTGCTTTTTGATGATGGGGTTGTAAGTATGGTAAAATAGATTGTTCAAAGCCAATGACATCTGTATTGTACCCATAAAATGCACCCTCATGTAGTCGAATACAATTACATGCTTGGATGGATTGTACCACCGATGAGGCATGCTGTAAAAATGGAATTACTAATTTTTTATAAGGGATAGTGACATTCAATCCTTTTAAAGCTGAATTGTTTTTCCACAAGCCAGTGAAATGATCAATAGATTCAATTGGATAATTTTCATACTGTGCATCTAATATATTTTCAGTTGAAAATTTATTGGCAAAGTATCCTTTTGAAAAAGAATGCGATAATGGAAATCCAATTAATCCAAACTGTCGCACATTTATTTATTTAAATATAATTCAAAAGTATCTCCGCGAAGTCCAATACGCATTGCCTCTAATGGAATGATTTCTGAAGGAGCAATATTACCTAAGTTAACATTGCAACCTATTAATTCTAGAAAATATAATTGTTGTGCTTTTTGCGGCGCTTCCCAAAGTATTTTTTCTGATGGAATTTTAGTAAGAATCTCTTGCACAAGCCCTTCCCTTACCTCTCCTGAACCTCTATAGATACCTACGTTTCCGGCTTCTCTAGCTTCGGCAATCACATAAGACGCACCTGCACTTAATTCGGCACTCATTAATTCAATCCATTTGTATGGAGGAATTATATGTGCAGCATCTTTACTACCTACTTCACTGAATACTTTTGCAAATTTTGAAATCTTTTCAATGTATCCACACTTCTCGGTGTGTGGAATTTCAATAGAACCATCACTTACTTCTATCACATCAATATTATAATCTTTACACATTGCAATGTAATCGTCAAACTGATTCCTGATAACAAAAGCTTCAAACAAAGTACCTCCAAAATAAACAGGAATATTATGTTGTTGGTATAGTTCAATTTTTGCTCTCAAATTCGGTGTCACAAATGAAGTTCCAAAGCCTAATTTAACAATATCTGTATGAGGTGCGCCAACACTAATAAAATTTTCGGCATCTCTAAAACTCAGGCCCTTATCCATGACCATTGTTAATCCGTTTTGTCTAGGTTGTTTTGTTCGCTCTGGAATTTGTGTTAAATTAAAATTCATCATGTTCGTACTATTTTTGCAAAGATAATTCAAATTGCTTAGTTTATCTAAGCTTCTTGTATAGACTGATTAACTCCACCACTTTAGGATCTTGAATGAGTTCTGGATAAAACTTAATCAGCTTATTCAACCATTTACCCGACTTAGACAAAGCCATCTCTAATTGCAATAAGCCTTCCTTTCGCTTATGCATCATAAATAAAATGGCACTTCTGTAGTAAACAAAAATGACTTTGCCCTGTGTTGACATATACGCCAGTTCTGTTTGCTCGAGTGCAGCATCGAATTGCTCATTGGCAATCAAACATTTGATAAAACTTTCCCATCCTGCAATTTGCTTTGGCTTATGCTTTACCACGATACCAAAATAAGTTGCTGCCTCTTTGTATTGATCTAAGTACATATAACACTCTCCCATCATGATATAATACTCGTTGATGTGCTTGTTAATTCTAATAGCATGTTCGATTTGTTTAATCGCCATTTGCCACTTTGATTCTAACATGTAGGTAGATGCAATTTTTTGATAGAGCCTGCTATCTTCAGGATTCAAGTGCACTGCTTTTTTATAATGAAACCTTGCCTGCGCAAAGTTTTTTAATCTATGATAACAATGTCCAATGGCTTCATAAATCACATCCTCTGGCCTAGATAGTTCAAGCACTTTCTCCAAAGCGTCAATCGCTTCTTTGTATTTTCTCGTTCTTAGATAAGCATCGCCCATATTGCGATAAGCATAATCGAATTTCTCATCAATTACAATGGCAAACTGATAAGCATCTATAGCTTTCTCATATAATTTTATACCCTGATAAGCTGCAGCAAGATTAAACCATGCGAGTGCATTATAAGGCTGTTCGTCAATCATTTTTTGATGCAGTAGAATACTTTCTTCATTACGGCCTGTAAAATCTGTCCAGAAACAAATTTTATATAAGGCCTCCTCGTTGGTTGGTTCTTCTTCTAAAATCAATTGCAAGCAATCAAATACTTTATCAAATGCTTCATGGTCATCATAGACATCTGCTAATTCAAAAAGTAATTCTGTTCGTTCTGCGCCTTCAAATAAATGCAATGCCTCTTGCAATAAAACGATGGCTTCTTCGGGTTGGTCTAAAGCTAAAAAAGCATCTGTTTTAAGAATAAATAAATTCATGTCCTTATGATCATACAGTTCGGCAGTGTTCAATAATGTAAGGGCTTCTGAATATTTCCTGGTGGCCAATAATAAATCTGCTTTTTTGATCATTAGCAGCGAGGACGAGGGGAATTGGGTCAATGCTATATCTGCCGCTTCAATCGCTTCAACAATGGCATCTTTTTCATCTAAATGGGCTATGATTTTCTCAAAATCATCTTCTTCAATATAAGAGGGTGCTTTGCCAGTTTTTAGGTTCTGGTAGCGTAAAAGAAGGTCCTGAATATCTCCATTTTCGTCTTCAAATTGATGATTGAACATGGCATCTATTTACTTATATTTAATAAGGGACTGAAAATCAATGAAATAAACCAAATTTGTAGACTTTCATTCCTTTATTAAATGTACGGGTTCGAGCTTAATTTGAACCAATTTATTGTTCACAGTTGCCCCAAATTATCGTTAAAAAAATATTTATGCAGGAATCTCATAATGTTTTATCTTCGTAATAACCGTGCATACCCTAAGAACCATATTGACCTCTTTTGTATTCATTACAGTTGTAACCTCTTCTGTACATGCTTCTACAATTGTATCTGGCACAACCGATTCTAAGAAAGTAACAGAAAAATATAGTTTAAAAAATCTGAGTAGCCTAAGCCATAAAGCAAGCACTTTTCATGATTTGAAATTTAGCTTATTATACAAAGGGCTAACTGTTTCTTCAAATAGCAATGCTGGTTTAGGACAAACAAATTATCTTAAATACAATAAGGGCAATATCACTTATGTGATCCCTTATCGTCACAAAGTAATTTTACCAAAATTTAAGACGCCAAGTCCACAACATCCTTAATTAATTTGCTGATAGTTTTCTTTATTGACTTCAAATACATTCAATGTAATTGGACTTAAGTCAACTTTTGTAGCACTATATAAAATTTTATCCCCTGCTTTAGTTGTCAATTGATAGTTCAATACTAAGCCAGGTATTTCTTTAAATGCTTGTTCATATACTGTGACAGTAGGAAGGATAACAGTGGTATAGGTCACTTCCATTGAAGTTCCATCTGCCCAAGACAAGGTGATGGATTCACATGGATAATTTAAAATAGTGCTTATCATGCCATTTTTTTTGGAAGCCACTAATTTGGCAGGAATGATTGATGCGTATTGGATATACTGTAAAAAATGATTCAACCCTATCTCTTTTAAAATAATGGCCGTGTCTTGCAGCGTGTTGAATATAAGTGTCTGAGTTAACTGAGGCGTCTTTAAAATAGTTTTACAACTATTCCCCTTTATGAAGATTTCTTTCTGACCTAACAAGCTTGTATCCCCATTACTGGTAATTTGTTTGATATCATAGGTAATGGCACATTCACCTACAACTTTCGTTTGGGCATGTAATTGAATTACAAGACAACTAAAAAAGCAAACAATTAAGGGGGGTAATCGAAGCATACTAACTAAGCATTAAAATAAAAGAGACCCAATATTGCATTAGGCCTCTCTATTTGATATTATTTTTTTGTTTTGTCTTTCAAGGCTTGTACTTTTTTTTGCGCCTCCATCATTTGTTCGTATTTATCTTGCCAATTACTTTTTTTCTTTGGCGTCTTTCTTTTAAGATCTATCGTAGCCAAAATCTTATCATGATCGATGATGACTTTTTGAATCACCAATTGCAATAATAAAGTTACAATATTAGAAACTGTATAGTACCATGTTAATGCAGATGGCAAACTATTGAAGATAAACAATAACATGAATGGGAAAATATATGGCATGTACTTTAATGCAGGATTATCTTGCGTAGGTGTCATCGACATATTGTAGATAGACGAGATAAACGTAGTTAATACTGCTGTTAAAGTAAATAAACTAATATGGTTTCCAAAGCCTAATGGGATACTAAAAGGAAGCGTATAGATAGAATCATAGCTTGATAAATCTTGGCTCCACAAGAAGGACTGTCCCCTTAAAGCGATATTCGAATTAAAGAAACTATACAGTGCAAAGAAGATAGGAATTTGCAATAAAGCAGGAATACATCCACCTAATGGGTTCACACCTGCTTCTCTGAATAACTTCATTTGCTCCATTGCAAAAGCTTGTTGATCATCTCCGGTCTTTTTCTTAATCTCATCTAATTCAGGCTTCAATACTTTCATCTTAGCTGTACTCAAGAAACTTGTGTAGGTTAAAGGCGAAGTCACTAAACGAATAAAGATGGTTAATAAAAATACAACCCAACCATAATTTTGAACAAAGCCAGCAAAGAAATCGAACACTGGCATAATGATGAATTTGTTGATAGGACGAACAAATGAATACAAGTCCCTTCCCAAATTCACAATCTTCTCCATTTCTGGCGCCTGTGATTTTAAGATTTGGAAATCATTTGGACCATAATAAAGCGACAATGGCAAGGTAGCATTAACGCCAGTCAATTTAGTTTGAAACTGTGCTTGCAAGGTAGCTAGACCATTGCTGCTATCTGTCTTTCGTTGCCAATCAATCTTACCAGCATTAAATCCATCTTTATATATCACTGTCGTTGAAAAAAATTGTTGCACTAATCCAACCCATTGAACTGGTTTTTCAAACACTTTATTGGTATTGCTAGAGATATAATCGAACTCTTTTCCTTCTGAAAAACAAATATTGGACATTTGTCGTTCGTAGGTGGTCGTTTTTTCTTGTCCATAAGAGTGTGCATCCCACAAAACATTCAATTGATTGTTGGTTAACAATTGATCTGCACCATCCATGATGATGTTCCAATCCACATTGTATTTCCCTTTTGCTAAAGTAAATTGATGTTTGATAGTCTTACCATTTGGTGCAGTCCAAGCGTATTCTATTTTTTGGACACCATTTTGATTGGTGGTTACATTTGATACAGGAAATATGACTTGGTTAATTTGTACCGTTTGATTGTTCCCTGCATTGACAGCATAGGATAAGGAACTACTATCCCCCAATTGGACCAATTCCTTTTTTGAATTGGTGTATTTTTTCAAAGTAACGGTTGCTACTTGCCCCCCTTTATTGGTGAATGCTACTTTAATTAAATCGTTCTCTAAAATTGCAATCTGCTCTTTCAATGTATCCGCAACGATTGCATTTCCAGTTGCATCTTTTTTAGTTGAATCAATTATTTGAACCGTATTCAACGCTGCAGCTTTTTCGGCATTGGCTTTCACCATGGCAACCGAATCATCAAATCTTTTTTTATAGGCTGCTATTTCATTTTGTTGCTTACTAGTGTACCAAAAGTAAACAAAGAATAAAACTGCTAATAATACAAACCCAATGACCGTATTTTTGTCCGTTTTCATGCTTTTTCAATTAATCTAAATAGATGCGGCAAAGGTATGTTTTTAAGATGTATTTAGCACCAGGTGGACCCTATTTTGGAATCAATTTTGGGCTATTTTAAGGCTTTATTACAAATTCCTACTGTATTTGCCTCCAGTATGGTAAAGCAAGTTCGTAATATCTCCTAAACTACAATACTTCACTGCCTCCATCAATAGGTCAAAAATATTTTCATTTTGAACTGCTGCATGATGCAGCAAGCTTAAATAATGTGCAGCCTGCTCCTTATTTCTGTTTTTAAATTGACCAAGATTGGTAATTTGTAATTTCTTTTCTGCAGCAGAAGATCTAAATACAGGTCGACGATCATTGCTATTTTGATCTGCTTCGTCTATGAATGTATTGACACCAATAATTGGAATTTCCCCGTGATGTTTTCTGGTTTCATACAACATGCTTTCTTCCTGAATCTTTGATCGCTGATACATTCTTTCCATCGCACCTAATACACCACCTCTAGCATTGATTCTTTCTAATTCCTGCAATACCGCTTCTTCTACCAAGTCGGTTAACTCATTCATCATAAAGCTACCCTGCTGTGCATTTTCTACTTTAGCAGTACCTAATTCTTTATTGATGATTAACTGAATGGCAAGCGCCCTTCTTACACTCTCTTTTGTTGGTGTCGTAATGGCTTCATCATAGGCATTGGTGTGTAAACTATTACACTGGTCATATATAGCGTACAATGCTTGCAATGTGGTCCTGATATCATTAAAATCGATCTCCTGTGCGTGTAAACTTCTACCGCTTGTTTGAATATGGTATTTTAATTTCTGAGACCTTGAATTCGCCTTGTATTTTAACTTCATAGTTTGTGCCCAGATTCTTCTTGCGACTCTTCCGATCACAGCATATTCTGGATCCATCCCATTGCTAAAGAAGAAACTGAAATTTGGAATAAAATCATCTATCTCTAAACCCCTGTTTAAGAAATATTCAATGTAAGTAAATCCATTAGCTAGTGTAAATGCCAACTGTGTAATTGGATTAGCCCCAGCTTCTGCAATATGGTATCCAGAAATAGAGATGCTATAAAAGTTTTTTACTTTTTGGTCTACAAAATAGGCTTGCACATCGCCCATTAATTTTAATGCAAAATCAATGGAGAAGATACAGGTGTTTTGTGCTTGATCTTCTTTTAAAATATCTGCTTGTAATGTTCCACGAACATTTTGTAAAACTTGCTTTTTAATAGTTGCATATACTTTTGGATCTAGCACTTGATCACCACTTACACCTAATAATTTTAAGCCCAAACCATTGTGCTGGATAGATTGTTTTTTCAACGAATCAAAATCATGGTAGACTGGTCTTATTGTGCCTTTAAAAATCTGGTTCAGCTTTTTATTGACTGCTGGCCACATTTTTTGTTCCGTAATATACTGTTCACAGGCTTGATCTATCGCTGCATTAAAAAACATCGCTAGTATAATTGCTGCAGGACCATTGATGGTCATACTCACCGAACTCGTTGGGTCATTTAAATTAATGCCAGAATATAATTTCTTAATGTCATCAACCGATGCAATATTCACACCTGCATTGCCAATTTTTCCAAATACATCCATTCTATTGGAAGGGTCTTGTCCATATAAAGTCACACTGTCAAATGCAGTAGACAATCTTGTTGCAGGTTGCCCAGTCGCTAAAAAATGAAAACGTTGATTGGTTTTTTCTGGACCACCTTCGCCTGCAAACATCCTTGTAGGATCTTCTCTTGTTCGCTTCAAATCAAACACGCCAGCAGTGTAGGGGTAATGGCCAGGTACATTTTCTTTTAATTGCCACTCAGCAATATCGCCCCAGTCTTTAAAATTGGGTAAATATACTTTCTGTAAGGTCAACCCAGATTCTGTTTTAAAACTTAGAGGCTGATGTATTTTTTTGCCTCTTATTTCATAGACCAATGCATCTTGTTGGTATTTCGTTTTTGTCGCTTCCCAAGTCTGAATAGATTTTTTCACATCAGGATCGATTGCACCTTCAACTTTATCTGCTTCCTCTTTTAGAAGTGGTAATTTTTTAAGCTTAGGATTTTGCATCACTTGCTCATAACTATACCATTGAGAAGCCAACTGCTTTTGTTCTGCTATCCAAACTTTGTTTTTTTGAATCGTTTCGACAATTTCATTTAAATAATTAAATCGATTCAATGGAATGGTTGGTGTAGCAACCTGATTCGTATTATACGGTAAAGGTTTTGAAATCGTATTCCATTTTAATTGATGTTGCTGATTCACTAACTGGATCATATGATTGAATAGATGCTGCATGCCAGGATCATTGAACTTGGAAGCAATGGTTCCATAAACTGGAAGCTTTGAATGATCCGCATCAAATAAATGACGAGACCTAGCGTATTGCTTCTTCACATCTCTGATGGCATCTAATCCCCCTGCACGGTCAAATTTATTGATACCAATGATTTGTGCAAAGTCAATCATATTGATCTTCTCCAATTGACTAGCTGCACCAAATTCTGGTGTCATGATGTACATTGGTAGCGTTACATAATCTACAATCGACGCATCATTTTGACCAACACCTGCTGTTTCAATAATGATAGCATCATAGCCTGCGGCTTTACATAAATAAATCACTTGGTCTAAAGAACCAGAGATAGATTGATGATCGGACCTAGTTGCAAGTGATCGCATGAATACATTAGGATGATGGATGGCATTCATTCTAATTCTATCTCCCAATAATGCACCACCTGTTTTTTTCTTAGTTGGATCTACAGATACTACCGCAATACTTAAGCCAGGATTGGTCTGAATAAAATAATGCACTAAGCGATCACATACGGTAGACTTACCTGCACCACCCGTACCAGTTAATCCAATGACAGGAATATTTTTTTGAACAACTTTTTTATCTTTCTTAATTTTTAAAGTGCCGTTTTGCAAAAGTGTAATATCTCTAGCTAATTTTCTTGGATCACATTTTTTATCAAAAGGCAATTTTGGATACTTGGTTGTTTGATTGGATTTTAAGGGGAAATTTGCAAATGCAATCACTTCACGAATCATGCCTTCGATCCCCATGGCAAGCCCATCTTTAGGTAAATAAATTTTTGAAATACCTTTTGCATGAATGATAGCAGCTTCGGAAGGTAAAATAGTGCCACCACCTCCACCAACAATTTTAATATGTTGGTAGCCTGCGTCGTCTAATAATTTTCTGAGGTAAGTAAAGAATTCAATATGTCCTCCTTGATAAGAGGTGATCGCAATCAATTGCACATCCTCTTCGATTGCTGCTTCTACTATTTCTTGTGCAGAACGATTGTGTCCCATATGGATCACTTCTGCACCTTGTTCTTGCAATACACGGCGCATGATATTGATAGAAGCATCATGGCCATCAAACAAACTAGTTGAAGTTAAAATTCTTATTTTTTGCATACCACAAAACTAACAAATGTTAGCGGTATAGCAAAGTGAAAAATTACTTTTTTGCGTAGGCTTTTGCAGCAGCGATAAAATGCACAAATAAAGGTGCTGGTGCTTCTACTGTACTCTTTAATTCTGGATGGTATTGAACCCCAATAAAGAATGGATGATTGGGTAATTCTACAATTTCCACCAACCCTGTTGCAGGATTCACACCACTAGTCACCATCCCTTTTTCGTGGAAGGCATTTAAATAAGCATTATTGAATTCATAACGATGACGATGACGTTCGTTAATTGAAGTCGTGCCATAAATTTTATGCGCTAAAGTATTTTCTGTGATACTACAAGGATAAGATCCTAAACGCATTGTCCCACCCATCATAGTAATAGCCTTTTGCTCTTCCATCATATTAATTACAGGGTCAGGTGTATTGGAATCCATCTCTACAGAATGTGCTCCTGTTAATCCAATCACATTTCTTGCAAATTCAATCACCGCCATTTGCATACCTAAACAAATACCAAAAAATGGCAAATTGTTTTCTCTTGCATACTGAACAGCAACTATCTTTCCTTCAATGCCTCTGTTTCCAAATCCAGGCGCTACCAATAATCCATCCAAGCTACCCACTAAATCTTTTACATTCTCTTTTGTAATATCCTCGCTATGTACATTCACCACATTTACTTTCACTTCGTTCATGGCACCAGCGTGAATAAACCCTTCTAGGATTGATTTATAGGCATCTTGTAACTCAATATACTTTCCAATTAAGCCAATATTCACCGTGGACTTTGGATTTTTTAATTTATCCAAAAATATAGTCCACTTGGTTAAATCTGGTTCTTTATAATTGGTAATTTTTAATTTATCAAGTACAATTAAATCTAATTTTTCTTCTAGCATTTTCAAAGGCACTTCGTAAATGGTAGACGCATCTGCTGCTTCTATCACTCTTCCTGCTCTTACATTACAGAACAATGCAATTTTCTTTTTTATTTCGTCATTCAAAGGTTCTTCTGCTCTGCATACAATCACATCTGGATGCACCCCAGCCTCACTCAACATACGCACGCTATGTTGTGTAGGTTTTGTTTTTAATTCTTTTGCTGCTTTTAAATAAGGCACCAATGTTAAATGCACTACCATCACATCTTCCTCTGGAAGTTCCCATTGGATTTGTCTTACTGTTTCAACAAATGGTAAACTTTCGATATCCCCCACGGTTCCACCAATTTCTGTAATCACGACATCGTATTTACCTTCTTTTCCTAATAGCAACATGCGATGCTTTATTTCATCCGTGATATGGGGCACCACCTGCACTGTCTTTCCAAGAAATTCACCTGCTCTTTCTTTATTAATTACCGTTTGGTAGATACGGCCTGTGGTTACGTTGTTCGCTTGTGAAGTAGGTGCATTTAAAAAACGCTCATAGTGACCCAAATCTAAGTCAGTTTCTGCGCCATCTTCGGTCACATAACATTCTCCGTGCTCATATGGATTTAAAGTTCCTGGATCTACATTAATATACGGGTCAAACTTTTGGATCGTAGCTGTAATGCCACGCGCCTGTAATAATTTAGCTAGAGAAGCAGCAATAATGCCTTTTCCTAAACTACTTGTAACACCACCCGTAACGAAAATATACTTTGCCATAACTTTAAATTCATCTAATATTGAAAAAGGAATTCCTGCAATAGTTGCCTATTGAGGAGCACCCATTCAAATGGTTTTTAATGTGACCGTCTTTTTTGTTGGAAAATTTACTAGAGGTCATACAAAAATAAGCTAAAAAACACCCCCTACAAAATGTATAAAACGCCTTAAACAATAAATGTTTATAACTGTTATATAAAAGTGAACATCTTAAATCAAAATAAAATTAAATCTATGAAAAAGACCCTTTATACCTTATTTGCGCTGCTTTTAACGGCAAGCTTAATCAGCTGGCAATGGGAAAAAACACAGCATCCTACCCTTGACAAAGGCGAGGTCATTGAATGTCTTAATATGGAGACCCAACAGGCCTATCAATTAGAAGCAAGTCAACCAAGATTTGCAAATATGCATATAGCACCTGCTGTAGTTAATCCTGCTGACTTATTGGGTACAATTGTGCCGTTTAATGCTGCTGATGGAAAGCCAGGGCAGGCTTATTTTATTCCTGCTAAAAAGAAATCAGACAAGTGGTTGATTGTGATCCAAGAATGGTGGGGATTAAACGACAATATCAAAATGGAAGCAGACCAATATTTCAAGGACTTGGGAGATGTGAATGTAATGGCGGTGGATATGTATGATGGCAAGGTGGCTGCTACCCCAGATAGCGCTATGAAATTAATGCGTGGTGCAGATATGAACCGCATGGTGGCTTTAATTCAAGGTGCTGTTAAACACGCTGGGGCAAAAGCATCTATCTATAGTGTGGGTTGGTGTTTTGGGGGGATGTGGAGTTTGCAAACTGCGATCATTGCTGGACCTCAGGCAAAAGGATCTGTGATGTATTATGGTCGACCAGAAGCCAATATGGAAAAATTAAAATCTATCCAATGTGATATCATTGGCTTCTTTGGAAATCTAGATCAATCTCCTTCACCTGCAATGGTGAATGATTTTGAAGCCAACATGAAATTAGCTGGTAAAAACTTAACTGCTTATAAATACGAGGCTGGTCATGGATTTGCGAATCCGAGCAACCCTAGCTATAACGCTGCTGCTAAAACAGATGCTTACAGTAAAGCAATTGCTTTCTTGAAGGCGCATTAATTTTACTTTTTATAAAGAGAAAATATACCTATCCCTAGGCTCTCGGGAAAACGATCGCTGCGGAATAGTATATTTTCTCTTTATCTTTTTTAGAAATAAATTCAACTTATCACTCAGCTCGTAAGCTCGAACGATCGCTACGGAATAGGTGTATTTTCGCTATTTTATATTTAGCTTGAATATTAAAACTAATATCCTTTTCCTGGCACTAAATAATTGGCTACGTAGTCTTGTACTCCTTCTTCAAGTGTTGAAAAAGGCTTGTCATATCCTGCAGTGCGCAGCTTAGTCATATTCGCTTCTGTAAAATATTGATATGTATCCCTGAGATCTTCGGGCATATCTACAAATTCAATATTGGGCGGAAGACCCTGTGCTATAAATGTATTGGCAGCTAAATCATAGAAAGACCTTGCCTTTCCTGTGCCTAAATTATACAACCCATTTTTAGATGCCGCCCATGCATCCGATAACATTTGGTGCATCATCCAATCAATCACAGCTACTAAATCTTTTACATAAATAAAGTCTCGTAGTTGTTCCCCGTCTTTAAAATCGGGGCGATGACTTTTAAATAATTTAACAAGTCCAGAAGTTTTTATTTGATTGAAGGAATGAAATACCACACTCGCCATGCGTCCTTTGTGTGCTTCATTAGGGCCGTATACATTGAAGAATTTTAATCCTGTCCAATAAGGCGGATGTTCAGTTTGTGCAATGGCCCATTTATCAAATTCATTTTTACTAATGCCGTATGGATTCAAAGGCTGAAGTTGATCTAAAATAGCGTGACTATCTTCATAACCATTTTCGCCTGCACCATAAGTCGCCGCAGAAGAAGCATAGATCATTGGGATTTTTTTTGCTGTCGCATAATGCCAAAGCGATTTAGAATATGCCACATTCAACTCCTCGTGAATGGCATAATTAAATTCAGTAGTATCAGTTCTAGCACCTAAATGTATAATCAAATCAATTTCAAAGGCATCATCTTCTAACTGCGCTAAAAATGCTTGACGCTCTATGACTTTTAAATAGCTCTTTGTTTCCCAGTTTTTTCTTTTTGATTCAACGCCAAAGTCATCCACTAGTAATAATTGATTCAATCCTTGTTCATTTAAATATTGAACAAAAACAGAACTAATAAAACCAGCGGCTCCTGTAACAACTATATTTGGTTGTTTTGACATGGGTTGATCTAAATAAAGATTAAAGCAATTTATAATTTCTTTTCAATAGCAGTATCATAATCATTTTTCCAATTGGTAATAGCACCCCAATTTTCATTGTCTACAATCACTTCGCCATTTGTGACTGTACCAATACTTGTAACATGAATGCCAAATGATTTAGCCATGCTTTCAATATCAGCCACTTGACTAGCAGCACAAGAAACAACGACCCTGCTTTGTGCTTCACCCAACCAATAAGCATCTTTACGTAAGTCACTATTATTTGAACTTACATTGAATCCTTTATGATTGAAGAATGCTGATTCTAAAAGTGTAATCATTAATCCACCTTCACTAATATCATGTGCCGATTTAACTTTCTTGGTCTTAATTAAATCCGCCACCAATTGTTGTAATTGAAACTCTTCCTCCAAATCAAAATACGGCGCTTGTGAAAATGCAACTCCTTTTAATTTATTTAAATATTCAGAAGATCCGATATCGTTTCTTTGTTGACCTAACAACACAATCACATCTCCCTCGTTTTTGAAATCTAAAGTCATTCTGTTGTTCATGTCTTCGACAATACCCACCATGCCAATTGTTGGTGTTGGGAAAACTGGACCATCTGGATTTTGATTATAAAAACTCACATTACCACCAGTGACTGGGGTATTGAACTTTCTACAAGCAGCACCCATTCCCTCTACTGATTTTACAAATTGATAATATACTTCTGGATCATATGGATTTCCAAAATTCAAGCAATTGGTGACACCAATTGGCTCACCACCAGAACAAACAATATTTCTTGCCGCTTCTGACACTGCAATCATTGCGCCCACTTCTGGATTTGCATAAACATATTTACTATTACAATCTACCGTCATCGCTAGTGCTTTACCTGTTCCTTTTGCTAATACTATAGCTGCATCACTTGGTGCATTGGTAGTTGTATTTGCCGCACCCACCATACTATCATATTGGGTGTATATCCAACGCTTAGATGCGATATTAGGAAGCTGCACCATGGCTTTCACAGTCTCTTGTAAATTAGTCGTATCTGCAACAGTATTGATATCAAAAGCATTTACTTTTTCTAAATAAGCTGGCGCTGTATAGGCTCTTTCGTAAACTGGAGCTCCACCGCCCAAGACCAATTCATACGCTGGTAAAGATGCTTCGAGTTCGCCATGCATATAAAAATTCAACAAGCCATCCTCAGTCACTTCTCCAATATTACTACATGACAAATCCCATTTTTCAAATACCGCTAATACTTGAGCTTCTTTTCCTTTCTCCACCACCATCAACATTCTCTCTTGGCTTTCACTTAATAATAATTCCCAAGCCTTCATATTTTGTTGACGCGTTGGTACTTTATCTAAATCAATGCGCATACCTACACCACCTTTCGCACTCATCTCTGCTGTAGAACAAATAATGCCTGCAGCACCCATATCTTGCATCCCTACTACGCCTCCAGTTTCTATAACTTCTAAACAAGCTTCTAATAATTTTTTCTCTTGGAAAGGATCACCCACTTGCACTGCTGGTAATTCTTCCACACTGTCAGCAGTAATTTCTGCAGAGGCAAAACTTGCACCACCAATACCATCTTTACCTGTTGCACTTCCAACAAAAAATACAGGATTGCCTTTTCCTAAAGCAATCGCACTCACTGTTTTTCCTGCTTTTACAATACCCACACTCATGGCATTCACTAAAGGATTGGTATGGTAACAATCTTCAAAATACAATTCACCACCCACAGTAGGTACGCCAAAACAGTTGCCATAATGCCCAATGCCATGAACAACGCCAGCCAATAATCTTTTTGTTTTTGTATCGTCTAATTTTCCAAAACGCAAACTATTTAAAGATGCAATTGGACGTGCACCCATCGTAAATATATCTCTTTGAATACCACCAACCCCTGTGGCTGCCCCTTGAAAAGGCTCCAAAGCGCTTGGATGATTATGTGATTCAATTTTAAATACCACGCCGTAATCATTACCAATGTCCATTAAGCCCGCATTTTCTTCACCAGCTGCTACCAACATTCTTCCGCCATCACGTGGCAAAGTTTTTAACCACTTAATTGAATTCTTATAACTACAATGTTCACTCCACATGCCACTAAAAGCACATAGCTCCGTAAAATTTGGAGTACGACCCAGTTTTTGTTTAATAAGTTCAAACTCTTGTTCTGTAAGTCTTAATTGTTGGGCTGTTTTGACAGTAATTTCCATGATGTTGGCTTATGCTTAAATAGATTTGGCGAAGGTACAAAACGAGGGACTTAACCCATCATGGATTTACCAACATTCATTTGTTAAACTGTTAGTAGCTAAAAAATGATTTTCTATGATAATCAACCATTTGAGGCAACAATTCATATTAAAATTATTATGCATATTAATATTTTATGCACATTTTACAATTTTATACAAATTGTTAAGTTGAAATTTTAAAGAAAGAGGATATCTTTGGTCTAATAATTTATATTTAAAATTAATAATATATGTCAATAAGAACCGACGCAGTCAACCATGTAAGTCATTTTAAACCTGAATCACCAGATATTAAGAGTGCAAAAATTACAGGTGTATTTGGAGAAAGTGTTTTCACCACTAAAACAGCAAGAGAATACCTTAGTGACGAAGCATACAAAAGCTTAATCACAAGTATCAAGGGTGGTAAAAAAATTGATCGTACCGTGGCAGGTCAAATTGCATCAGGTATGCGTGCTTGGGCAGAAAGCAAAGGTGTTACACATTTTACACACTGGTTCCAACCATTGACAGGTGCCACTGCAGAAAAGCATGACTCTTTCTTTACTTTAAAAGGAGATGGCACAGCGATAGAAGAATTTGATGGCGCTACTTTAATACAACAAGAACCAGATGCTTCTTCTTTCCCTAACGGTGGATTGAGAGCAACATTTGAAGCAAGAGGTTATACTGCTTGGGATCCCTCTTCTCCCCCATTCATCATTGAAATTGGTAATGGTAAAACATTGTGTATCCCTACTATTTTCATTGCCTACACTGGAGAATCATTAGACTACAAAGCACCTTTAATGAAAGCAGTTGATGCGGTGAATAAAGCTGCGGTAACTGTTTGTAATTATTTTGATAAGAATGTAAACAAAGTCATCCCTACATTAGGATGGGAACAAGAATATTTTGTGATTGACGAAGCGTTGGTGAATGC
>CAINOI010000073.1 GCA_903851465.1 uncultured Bacteroidota bacterium | reverse complement strand
TTAAATATAATAATTTGATTATATTTGATCATTGGAATTTAGCCTAAAATACAACACCCCCATTGTGAGGTTATATTTTTTACATTAAAAAAAAAAAAATGAAAAAAAATTTGGGAATTTTTGTGTTAGCAGCAATTACATTATTATCAAGCTGTTCTAACCAAATGTACACAGGTAACGGCGCTCTAAGTGATGTTTCTCTTCAAAGAAACTCATCAGAGTACGAAATTAAGCGTTTGAATGAAATCGAAGTTTCAGGTAAATCTTTTTGGGGGATTCCTTCAAATAGTTACAACGCAAATAAAAACAAAAAAGGAATGATTGTTCGTTTTAACGGATTAGAACTTGGAAGAACAGCTAAAATTTTACCAATTTTAACAATGGTAGGTTACACATTTGGTGTTAGTGGTGTATTACAATCTGCATTTGGAAATAAAGAAGAGACAATGGGTTCTGGTAATTACAAATATACAGTTGAAGGAGATCCTAAATTAGGATTTGTTCCATCGGTGTTACTTGCGTTACCAGTTGCTGGTGCCCTTAATAATTTCACTTGGAGCGGATCTGCATTCTCTGGTGCAACTAACGAATTAAATTACAGACTTGTTACAGACAATCCAAATGTGGATGTGTTCTTGAATCCTAAATATACTATAGATTATAAAATGGGCTTCTGGAAGCAATCTGCTAATGTAAAAGCAAAAGTAATGGGAGCAACAATTAAATAATATTAATTGAACTCATAAAAAAAGGACGCAATTGCGTCCTTTTTTTTGGTCCAGTAAAATTGAAACTATTTCTTCTTTACTGCTACTTTTAAAACCTTAACTAAATTTGGTACATCTTCCACATTTTTCTCTGTCCAAAAATATAAGAACTTTCCTGTGCTTGCTTGTGTATTTTCGTCAATCACTGGAATGCTAATTGAAATTCGTTTTTCTTTTTCTATTACTGTATAATAGAAAACCATTTCTTTTGCTTTAAAAATAAACTCACTAGATTTATTATTTAATGATAATCCTAAATTAGGAATCACATTTTTTTCTAGAAAGTTTATAAATTCATTTACTTCATCTACGCCTAGGTAAGCGAAAGAGGTTGTTTCGTCTTTTTTCTTCATTCCAAAACCTCCAATAGAAGCAGCTGGATCAGCCGTTTTAACCATCATTTCTAATTGCAATGCGCTAAGCTTTTCTCCGGTTTTTAAGTTTTTTAATTCAACTGGAAAGAAATGTACATATTCCCCAATTCCAGATTTAAACTCTGCTTGGGTACTCCAATCTCTAAAGAAATTGAACTGTGGTTCAATGCCAATGAACTTTCTAGTAGCAGATTGACCATCAACAAATATTTGTTGACCAATTGTTTGAGAGGCAAGGAATATAGATAATATCGTAAGTACTTTTTTCATCATTTAAATTTTAGATTTTAGATTAAATTAATGCCACCATGCTCTAATTACAGTAGTATTATAAACCACTTTTGGCTGATTTTTTCCATAAGCAACTCCGATATCCCTTGCTGCAGAAATTGCTCTTTTGCGAATATCAAATTCTTCTTTACGCATATCTATTTCATCTTGCTGAATTTTTTCAACCATCTTCCACTCTCTTCCATCCTTTTCTTTCACCCAAGCCCTTACTTCGTTTCCAACTTTTTCTGCCTCTAAGTAACATTTGGAATCCGTTGGTATCTCAGCTAAATAAGCGCCAGTATTTTCTACATCTCTGGACGCCCATGCGCCTTTCGCTTTGCCTAATGAAACTTCACAACGATGGTCTTGGATGCTTTGTAGAATTCCCTTAATCTCTGCATAACAACTCATGTCTGGCGTATAATTTGAAATAGCATTAGCTGCATCATCCCAATTATTTTGAGCAATTAGGGCCTTGGCTTTACTAATATTTAATTGGCAATCATTTTCTGCTTTTGCTTTATAAATTTTAACCCCTAGATCCATTGCGTCGTCATAACAGGCTTTACAAACCTCTGGAATTTCTGCTAATACATATAAAGCATTGTCATATGATTTTTGATCGGACAGTGAACTCGCTTGTTTAAGAATAAAATCACATCTAGAATTATAATATTCTATGATCTTAGTTTTACCCTTTTCTACAAAGGCTAAAATATTTTTATCCGCTGTCTTTATCTTTTTTAAGGCTTCAATGTAGGCCTTAGTTTCATTGTCACCAATGGACTTAATATTGATCGCCTCTGTTGCAAAAATTGTACCGTCCATGCCATCGCCTATGATTAGGTTGACTTCAAGCTCTAGGATAATTTGATCTGGAGGGCCAACAATGATGTTCTTAGATAACTCATTTACTTGACCGCTAATCAAAAACCTTTGGGATGCACCAGATCCACCCATTCCATTAGCAGCAACTATTGCATTTAATTTGGTTTCAAATAGTTTTTGGGCAGCAGGTTTAATATTTGCATCTGCAGGAACATATGTATTTAATACAATCCTAGCGATATCATCGCTTTTGCCAAGTGAATTTTGTGCACTTACAACAAAGCTCAAAAAAAGCAAAATAAAACTTAAAAGTGTTTTCATTTTATAATATTTATTCAGGATTAGTTCCAATTATAAGTGTAGCAAGACCAAGTCCTCTAGACTCTACTGTAGAGTTGATCTCAAATTTTTTCAAATATTTTTTAAGATCATCTAAAAACGTTTGAGCATTGACTGCAGAAGGCTTTCCAGATTTTACTAATTTACTCACTTTGGTTAATGGGATTCTAATGTCCTTTAGGGTCATTTTAGTTTTGGTCACCACTGCGTTTGGTTCAGATTTTGCATTTTCCGTTATCCATGCACTAATAATTTCTTTCAATGGATAAGACTCACCTTCAATGGTGTATTCTTTCTCTAAGTTTCCAGCAAAGCCTTCGGACATAGAAATCTCTAATTGAACTTTTCTGCCCTCTTCGCCCATCTTGTTAAAGTAAACTTGAAAAGTATTAATAAAATCATCCATTTTATCATTTACGGATTGTTCAATTAATTCCCCAACAAGTGCAGAGCGAGATTCTGGACCGTATCCCTTGGCAGTAGATACAACTTCCCCAGTATAAGAATCCACCGCTGTAAGCTGATAATATAATTGGAAATTGGGTGGTTTTGAGTTGACTTTCCAATAAACTGATATTTTAATATCTGGTTTAACCACATTTATAATTTGATCTAAAAATGAAGTTTGGGTTTGGTCGTCAGAAAACTTACTAATTAATTTTCCTTCGTTTATTTTATCAATTTCTGCCTTCATATCAACTGGCGGATACTCTCTTTTTAAAAACAGCATTGACAAAGAACCATTTGCAACCATGAATTCATCGTCAAGCATCGCTTTTTCATAATCAGGAGTAACTTTAAACCCACCATTTTGATCATCTGTTTTTTTACTATACCCTTTATCATTCATCGCCCAGGCATCACTTGGATAAATGATAATTCTTGGTTTAGAAACGCTTTTATCAAGTTGTGCAAACTTTTCAATAATGCCATCTGTCTCTAATTGTTCCCTTAAACCAATTACATTTACTTGTGCAGTCATGTTTACACGATATTCTGTTTTTGTTACCTGGTCAACCTTGTCTGGTCTTCCTGTTGGTAGGATAACAAATTTGGAGAATGTACCGCCGTCTGCAAAGAAGGCATCAAAATATTCTCTTTTTTCTTCAAATAGATTTGCATTTTTTGTTAATGCAGGTTTTGTTTGACAACCAACACTATTTCCAAAAACGCCCTTGAATATAATACCGTGTACTGCATTTTTCTTTGACTGATTAATAGCCAACCTGTCGTCTCTTAAATAAGAAACCACGTCGATTAAATAAGAATTGTCAGAACCTCCAGTCCCTTTACAGCTTAGCTCATATCGCCACTCTTCGGTGGCGATATTTGCTTTTTTCTGATCTCTTCCAGTTTGACCAATTGTAACATTGACAAACGAAAATAAAAGAGAAAATAAGAATACTTTTTTCATGATTTATATGGTGTTTTTTATTTTACTAGTCTAACGTAGAACCACTCTCTAGCATCTTTATTTTTACCTTTAAAATAGGTTTGTTCTATTTCTTGTTTTGGAGCACCGTAGCGATTATCCCATACTTTATTTTTGTCTACTTCAATTGTACCAATTTTATTGTACTCGCCTCCTCTTATTTCTAAAATTTCAAATTTCTCGCCTCCCTCTAAGCCCTCTTTCATACCTAATTTAGCAGAAAAAGGATCTACTCCAGTTAGCTGATACAAAGGCTTGAATACCTCATATTCTCTTTGTAATTTAGTAAACACCTTATCTACGTTTCTAACTGTAGAAAGTTCGATAATTTCATCTTCCGTTCTGTCGCCTTCTCCTTTTTTAAGCGAGAATGTAACCAATGAATTTGCTTTTTCTTGACCAATAAATTCTAAATTAAAATTCAAGGCATTAAATGCATTAATATCAAGTTTATCTCTTGAGCTCATTGTTTTTCTTAAATCAGTATAAATTTGTTCATTCCACTCTAACTTATATAACCATGCATTTGTCCAAACAGAATAACCTTCTGATGTTTTTTCATATAGCTTGTCAGCGGCTTTTTTAGCTAAATCTTGCAACATTCCACTTAATTTATTCGCTTGACTATATGCAATTTGACGAATCGCTTCGGCAGGAACTGCATTAGATATAAAATTTAATTTTGTAAATACAACAAAGGTGTTATTGATTAACTTTTCAGACATTTTATCAATTTCTGTATTTGCTAATGCAGCTTGTTGAACTCTTTGTTTGTCTTCCTCGCTCATGCTTAGTTTTATTCTATCATTAAAGACAGTAAAATCAAAAGTGCCATCATCTTTGATTGAATACCATTTTTTAACTAAGGATTGTGCCACTTTTTGATCTTTAATAAACTTATCCAGCTCATATTTCACTTGTGAGTTGTTTTCTAGAATTCCACCTGTAGAAGAAGAAAGAGCAGCACTTAATCCTTTTCCTAATTCTGACTCTTTAATTCCTAGAGCTGCTTTTTCTTCATCTGTTAATTTATAACCATCTAGGTTAACAGAATTAGCGCCAACTCTATGATCATCATATTTGTCTGGAAAAGGATATTTGTTGTATGAGGCTTGAACTTTCGCAGCATTGTCGAATTTCAGATTTTCGATATTAATAATGTGCAAAGAACTTCTTTGATAGCCTTCCTTCGTTTCTTGAGCATTGGCTACAGAGCCTGTTAGCATAATTGCCATAAAATACATTACGGCTAAAGAGAACCCTCTTTGTTGAAATTTCATGTTGATTTGGATTTAATGAATAAAAAATTGACAATTGGGGGAATGCAATATTTTTAAATATTTTTTAGAATATTTTATAGATAATTTATGAGTGCTGGATTTATTTGAGGCTTATGTCTAGTGGCCTTGATTAATATCAAAGCAACAAAACGAAATTGCGTTAGAGAAAAATAAATTTGAAACATACTAATATATTATAAACACGAAAGTTTATTCATGAATATTAGCCTTTGGGGTATTTAAAAATATGTAAAAAATGTTAATATTAGTCCAATTATTAGATATAAAATATATATCAATTTAGCCTTATACTTTTATGGCATTATTTGTCTGAGGTAATGACTAAAATAGTTGAAAACCAATGCTTTAGCACAAAAAAGCCCTCAACTTTCGTTGAGGGCAGATCAATGATTGTGGCACCACCCGGGCTCGAACCGGGGACACAAGGATTTTCAGTCCTTTGCTCTACCAACTGAGCTACAGCGCCATCGGATGTAAATCCATCCAAACAAATTGCTTTGTTCGGGGAGCAAATATAAGCAGACCGACCTTAAATAGCAAAAAATAAGGCTTCTTTATTGAAAATCAGTAGAAAACAGGAAGACTATGCTGCTAATGCTACCACAAAAAAGCTAGCAATGATCAAGGCCAATCCGATCCATTGTTTTGAGCTCAAGCATTCTTTATAGATAAAATAACCAATCAATACAGAGATGATTTGACTTCCAATTATTAAGATATTGATCACGACCACAGGCAAATAACCATAACTCATATTGATGGCCAATCCTCCAATGACAAGCAAGGCGCCTAAAATCAAGTAGGCGCTAACATGAACAAATTTTAAATAACTAAATAGTTGATGCGTCAATCCATCTTTGATCACCAAGACCAAACCAAATAACATGGCAACAGATTCAATGATCAAACTAAAACCAAGTGGACCCCACCACGCAATTGGAAATTTATACAACGCAAATGAACTACCCCAAAAAAAACTTGAAGCAATGCCATATAAGATGCCTTTTTTAAATGTATTTGCTTGCTGTACTTCGTCTCTTTTAAAATACAATAAGAATAAACCAACGGTACTTAATATAAAAGCGATCAAATAATGATTATGCCAAACTTCACCCATTATAAAAACAGCTGTAATAATTGTAAATATTTTTAAGGAAGAAACAGGCACCACAACACTTACAGGCGCTTTTTGAATGCCTTGTAAAAAAAACACCAATCCAAAAATATTAAATACACTCAGTGCAATAGATAAAATAAATTCCTTATCCAATGCAATATCTCTTACCACCCAGTATTTAAAAAAATCGGCTTGGCGAAATCCAAAATATAAAATAGAAAAAATAATGGTGGCAAAAATGCCACGATAAAACATACCTATTTGATATGGAATAGTGGCTGTTACTTTTTTCCAATAAGCATTGCTAATTGCAAAACAAAACGCACCAATTAATACATAAATAATTCCCATAAAATATCTTTGAATTTAACCTCCTGCACTTTTTAATGTTGCTATGAATAAAAAGAGCGCTACCGCGCTCTTTCAAATTTTTTAATACTCGCAATTTTTTGGTGTTCTCGCAAAAGGAATGACATCTCTAATATTGGTCATACCTGTAACAAACTGCACCATACGCTCAAATCCTAATCCAAATCCGGCATGTGGCACTGTACCAAAACGTCTTGTATCTAAGTAATAGCTCATTTCTTCTAAAGGAATATGCATCTCGTTCATTCTAGCTTCAAGCTTATCCAATCGTTCCTCTCTTTGTGATCCACCTACGATCTCTCCAATGCCGGGCGCTAAAATATCCATTGCAGCCACCGTTTCTTTGCCAGCCTCACACCCATCATCCATGCGCATATAAAAGGCCTTAATGACAGCTGGATAATTGGTTACAATCACTGGTTTTTTAAAATGTTGTTCTACCAAGAATCTTTCATGCTCGCTTTGTAAATCTATACCCCATTTTACATCATACGTGAACTTCTTTTTCTTGTAGTGATTGCTATTTAATAAAATATCAATAGCCTGCGTATAAGTAATTCTTTCAAAATTGTTTTCTACTACAAATTTTAATTTTTCTATCAATCCTAAACCAGATCTTTTTTCGGTAGGTAATTGTTTTTCTTCTTCTGCTAAACGCGCATCTAAAAATGCTAAATCATCTGCATTATGTTCCATTACATAAGCAATCAAATGCTTCATGAAATCTTCGGCTAAATTCATATTGTCTTCTAGGTCATTGAATGCAACTTCTGGCTCAATCATCCAAAACTCAGCCAAGTGTCTTGTCGTGTTTGAATTCTCTGCACGGAAGGTTGGACCAAAAGTATAAATGTCTGAAAACGCCATAGCGCCTAACTCTCCTTCTAGTTGACCACTTACTGTTAGGTTGGTGCTCTTGCCAAAAAAATCTTCATTAAAATCAATTTCACCGGCTTCGTTTTTTGGCGCACCTTCCAGTGGAAGCGTGGTAACACGAAACATTTCACCAGCACCTTCTGCATCACTAGAAGTAATGATAGGCGTATTTAAATATAAAAATCCGCGCGCGTTAAAAAACTGATGTACAGCAAATGCCAAAGAATGACGAATGCGAAATACGGATCCGAAAGTATTGGTTCTAAAACGCAAGTGTGCTTTTTCTCTTAAAAATTCTAAAGAGTGCTTTTTGGGTTGTAGCGGATATTTTTCTGCATCACTGTCTCCTAAAATTTCAAGCGCAGTTGCTTTTACTTCTACTGTTTGTCCTTTACCTTGGCTCTCCACCACCACGCCTGTTACTTTTAAAGAAGCACCGGTGGTGATGCGCTTTAATAATGCATCTTCAAATTCACCCAAACTAGCTACTACCTGCACATTATTATTAGTGCTACCATCGTTCAATGCAATGAACTGATTATTTCGGAAGGTACGCACCCATCCCATGACTACGACTTCGGCTCCGACAGCTGATTGGGCATCGGTTCCGCTTAACAATTGCTTGATTTTGACTCTTTGGTTGAACATATTAGTTATTTCGAGGTTCAAAGATAACCCATAAAAAATTGTTTTTTTATGCAAAACTGCTTTACTTTGTGGTAGAAACGAGCAAAAGCTCAGATACAATTTTTCGCGCTTCTTTCATTTCTGGTCAAATCTTGGCCAAATTCAACTAGATTTTTTCAAACATTCCCCGATCTCAATTCGATTTAAAAACCCTTCATTTACAGTGCAAGAAAAAGACGACAAACCAAAGAGAGGACGCAAGCCCGTAGCTGCACCCGCTACAAAAGCTAAATCAGATGCGACTGCATCAAAACCAGAGCGCAAGCCTATTGCAAAAAAATCAGCACCGGCTTTAGAAGAACCAAAGCGTAGAACAGCAACTCCAGTTAAAATTGAAAAAGACGCTAAAGACCCTACCGAGGACGATAAAGCCTCTAAAATAGCAGCTGCTTTATTTGGAGACGAGTCTGCAGCGAGCCAAGCGCCTGCTCCAGCAGAAAATCCCGAAGCAGCGTCTGCACCACAGGGTGACCAAACGGGCCAAGAGCAAAACGCAGGTCAATCTAATCAACATCAACAAGGTGGCGAACACCGTGGACAAAGAGGACCTGGCCAAGGACAACACCCACACCAAAATAGACATCAACCTAAAAAAGAACCAGTATTCAATGTTGAATTCGACGGCGCCATCGCTTCAGAAGGTGTCTTAGAAATGATGCCTGATGGATATGGCTTTTTAAGAAGTTCTGATTATAATTATTTGTCTTCTCCTGATGATGTTTATGTTTCGCCTTCACAGATAAAATTATTTGGTTTAAAAACAGGAGACACGGTTCAAGGAACAGTGCGTCCTCCTAAAGAAGGTGAAAAATATTTTGCTTTAACGAAAGTCGATTTCGTCAATGGTAAAAAACCAGACGAAATTCGCGACCGTATTCCTTTTGATTATTTAACACCTTTGTTCCCATACGAGAAATTAAATTTATATACGACAGCTAATAATTATAGCACACGTATCATGGATTTGTTTACGCCTATTGGTAAAGGTCAACGTGGCTTATTAGTTGCACAACCAAAAGTGGGTAAGACCATGTTGTTGAAAGAGGTTGCCAACGCGATTGCCGCCAACCACCCAGAATGTTATTTAATGGTGGTATTAGTAGATGAACGACCGGAGGAAGTAACCGATGTAGAACGTTCTGTAAAAGCAGAAGTGATTGCATCTACCTTTGATGAGCCTGCAGAAAAACACGTTAAAGTGTCTACTATGGCTTTACAAAAAGCAAAACGTTTAGTAGAGTGCGGACATGATGTAGTCATATTATTAGATTCAATTACACGTTTAGCACGTGCGCACAATACAGTGGCGCCAAGCTCTGGTAAAGTATTATCGGGTGGTGTGGAAGCCAATGCAATGCAAAAACCAAAACAATTTTTTGGTGCAGCAAGAAAAATTGAAAATGGCGGATCATTGACCATCATTGCAACAGCGCTTGTAGATACCGGTTCTAAAATGGACGAGGTGATCTTTGAAGAATTCAAGGGAACAGGTAATATGGAATTGGTATTGGATCGTCGTTTAGCGAACAAACGTATCTTCCCTGCAATTGATTTAACAGGATCAAGTACACGTCGTGATGATTTATTATTAGATAAAGATGTGTTACAAAGAATGAATATCCTTCGTTTGTTCTTGAACGATATGAACACCGACGAAGCAATGAACGAATTATTAAAACGTATGCGTGGTACTAAAGACAACGAAGAGTTTTTAGCCAGCATGAATCGTTAGGTATTATAAAATAGCCCTTAAGAAAATTTAAGGGCTATTTTATTTTTACTCTTATGATTTTTTCGGCAGCCCCCATAAACGAGGCTGCCGTTTTTTTTAAGAACTCTTTTTCATCTAAATATTCCTAGGGGAAATAAGAGATTACCTAATGTGCTTCAAGCCAATTTTTTCCTTGTCCAATTTCTGCTTCTACAGGCACACCGTTTGGCAATTCCATTGCGGTAGTCATACAAGATAAAATCAATGCTTTTAGTGCAGGTAATTCGGACTCCACCGCATCAAATACCAATTCATCGTGTACTTGTAAGATCATTTTTGATGACCAGTGTTGCTTTTTCATTTCGTGATGGATCTTGATCATTGCTAGCTTAATCATATCTGCCGCAGAACCTTGAATAGGGGAGTTGATGGCATTGCGCTCTGCAAATCCACGCACTGTAAAATTAGAAGAGTTGATATCTCTTAACCAACGTTTACGTCCCATCAAAGTTTCAACAAAACCTTGTTCTTTCGCTTTATTGATTTGTTGATCCATGTACAATTGAATATTGGGAAATTCTTTTTTATAATTATCAATGATCTCTTTTGCTTCAGTTCTTGAAATACCTAGATTTTCTGCTAAACCAAATGCACCCTGTCCATAGATGATGCCAAAGTTGACACTCTTCGCTTTATATCGTTGCTCTTTAGTCACTTCTGTTTCTGCGATACCATATACTTTTGCTGCCGTTGCAGTGTGGATGTCCTTACCTTGTTTAAAGGCGTCGCACATATTTGGATCACCACTAATTGCGGCAACCACCCTTAATTCTATTTGGGAATAATCCGCACTCACTAAAATACGAGAAGGGTCTCTTGGGATAAATGCTTTTCGAACTTCTCTACCGCGCTCTGAACGAATTGGGATGTTTTGCAAATTTGGATTGGTGCTACTAAGCCTTCCCGTCACAGCAACCGCTTGTGCATAGCTAGTATGGATTCTGCCGGTTTTAGGATTAACGATGGCAGGCAGCGCATCCACATAAGTAGATTTTAATTTACTTAGTTCTCTAAAATTTAAAATATCGTCTACGATTTTATGTTTGGATGCCAATTTCGCTAGCACATCTTCTCCTGTGGCATATTGACCCGTTTTTGTTTTTTTTGCTTTTGGATCAATTTTTAAAATATCAAACAATACATCGCCCAATTGTTTTGGAGAGGCAAGATTAAAACGCACGCCCGCTTGTTCAAACACGCGCTCTTCACTAATTTTAATATCGGCTTCTAATACCTTGCTATACTCGTTTAAAAATTGTTCATCTACTTTTACGCCCTCAAATTCCATATCGACTAATACTTGCATCAAAGGATTTTCAACTTCTTCAAAAACGCGTTTTACTTCACGCTTTGTCAATAAGGGTTCAAAGCATTCTTTTAATTGCAAAGTAATATCTGCATCTTCTGCAGCATACTCGGTGATTTGATCTAAAGGAACATCCCGCATCGTGCCTTGATTTTTTCCTTTTTTACCTATCAAGTTTTCAATACTCACTGGGGCATATCCCAAAAACTGTTCGCTCAGTATATCCATGCTACGCCTACCTTCTGGCTCAATCACATAATGCGCTAGCATCGTATCAAAGGTTTTTCCTTTTAAAATAACACCATACCATTTCAACACCAAGAAATCGTATTTTAAATTTTGGCCTATCCACGTGATTGATTCGTCTTCAAATAAAGGCTTTAATTTTTCTAAAATATGTTTTGCGCCATCCACTCCATCGCCATCATTTGCAACAGGTAAATAAAATCCAGTATGGTTTGTGTTTGAAAAACTCAATCCTACCAACTGCACATTGTTGGCGTCAATACCTGTAGTTTCTGTATCGATACAAATTTCCTTTTTAGTGATGATCTTTTTTATGAAATCCGCTATCGCATCATCGCCTACAATCGTTTCATATGTATGTGCCGTATTCTCAATATTTTTATTTGCAATTAATTTTGGCAAGTCTGATGCGGCTTCTTCTTCGTCGTCATAACCAGGGTTTCCTGGTTCGTCATTGGGTTCTAATACAGCTTGCGTGCCTGTTTCTGAATCAAGTACAATCGTTTTTGTTTTTACATTGCTCTTTTTAGATTTGACCTCATTGCCAAATAAATCTGTTTGCACTTCAGGATCTTGTGTCACCACGACTTCAAACTCACTACCCAGTATGCGTTTGCCAAGGGTCTTGAATTCAAGTAAATTAAAAATTTCTGTTAATGCAGGAATATTTTTTTCTGATAATTGATAATCTTCTTCGTGAAACTGAACCGGCACATTGGTAATGATGGTTGCTAGTTTTTTACTCATGATAGCCGATTCCTTTCCTGCTCTCACTTTTTCACCCATGGCGCCTTTAATCTTATCTGCATTTGCCAACACACCCTCGAGCGTATCATACTCTTTTAATAATTTAGCTGCGGTCTTTTCGCCTACGCCCGGGATACCTGGAATGTTATCTGCTGCATCACCCATTAGTCCTAACATGTCTATTACTTGGTCGACGCGCGCAATATCCCATTTCGCTTTTATTTTTTCTGCATCTAGTATTTCTCTTTCATTGCCAAAGGCAGGTGGCTTCCACATATACACATTGTCTTTCACCAATAATTGACCATAATCTTTATCGGGCGTAACCATATACACTTCATAACCCAGGTCTGCAGCCTGCCAAGCCAATGTACCAATTACGTCGTCTGCCTCGTAACCATCACACTCTACCACTGGAATATTAAACCCTTCAATAATCGCTTTAATATGGGGTAGCGAGCTTAACAAATCTTCGGGAGCGGCTTCTCTGTTAGCTTTATAGTCTGTAAAGTCGGTATGTCTTTCTGTAGGTGCATGTGTATCAAAACATACAGCAATATGGGAAGGATTTTCCTTTTTAATTATCTCTAATAAGGTATTAGTGAAACCAAACTGTGCATTGGTATTAATACCGGTGCTCGTAATTCTTGGGGTGCGGATCAATGCATAATAGGCCCTATAAATTAAGGCCAGTGCATCTAGTAAATAAAGTTTTTTAGACATGACGCTAAGTTAGCCAAAAAAAATCCTCCCAGTTCAGATTTACCGAGCTGGGAGGAAACTTATTTTTCCAGGTTTACAATACAATTTAAAATAGCATTGTAACCAATTGGATTGGGGGTTATTTTAATTGATACTTGTGCTTATAGCGTTCGTATAATTGTTTGCCTTTATTATCTAATGACACATGGCGACCTTGAATAAAAGCATGCGCGATCACACTAGACTTCATGTCTAATAAATCTCCGTTTACAATTAAAAGGTTGGCGTCTTTGCCCGTTTCAATAGTGCCCGTTTTGTCTTCGATACCTAAAATTTTAGCAGGATTTAATGTTACAGCAGAAAGCGCTTGTTCTTTTGTTAAACCATAGGTTGCGGCTGTTCCAGCGTTGAAAGCAAGATTACGGAAACGACTTTGATCGTGTGTATCATTTAAACAAAACAATACGCCGGCTTTTTGCAAAGCTGCTGGTGTTTTGTAAGGTTGGTCCACATCATCATCTTCCATAGAAGGCAAAGCATGTTGACGTTCTAAAATCACCGGTACATTATTTTCTGCCAATAAATCTGCAATCTGATACGCTTCTGTTCCACCCACGATCACCAATTTAAATCCAAAAGATTTTGCAAGGTCCATCGCTAATAACATTTGCTTTACTTCGTTTGCGCGCACAAATAATTTTTGTTTGCCATCAAATAAACCACGTACTGCTTCTAATTTTAAATTATTTGCAGCATGTGTTTTTTCTTGATAGTAGGCTTTAGCGTCTGTAAAAAATGCTTTGATCGTTTCTATCTTTTCCATCGCGGCTTTCACTGGATCGCCTCCAGGACCTGGACGCGCAAACGCCATACGACCACCGCGACGCGGCATCAAACTTGGCATATTGATATACAATCCATTATCCATTTTATAAGCAGCATCTTCATAGTTCCAAGCGTCTAATTGTACCACGCTTGCTTGGCCCTCAATCAGTTCTCCTTCTGGTGCAACACCTGCTAATAAAATACCGTTCTCGCGCAACACGCCAATAATTTTTGAATCTGTATTGTATGCTACGATAGATCTGATATTTGCATTGTTTTCCCCAATTTCTGTATTGTCATTGCTCCCTCTTACACCAGAACTAATTTCTCTTAGTCCTAAATCAGAAGTTGGTAAAATCAAACCAGGATAAACCTGTTTGCCCGTTCCGTCAATCACGGTAGCACCAGCTGGAACAGCAACATTACCCACGCCAATTATTTTTCCATTTTCAAACGCAACAGTTGCGTCTGTCAGGGTGGTTCCATTTCCTATATGAACCGTAGTATGTGTAATCACTGTAATACCTTTTTGAGGTGCAGCTGGATACACATTGTCTTGTGCACTTGCAGTTAAACCTAACAACGCAAGAGCAAAAATGCTTAAATATTTCTTTTGCATGGTTTAGTTTTTTTGAGATTCGTAAATGGTGTTAAGACCTTCGTTATGATCATGGTCTCCACACTCTAATAATATTTGCGTAGTTGGTGTTGCTGGTCTTGTTGGCATGCCGGCTCTTTTATCACCTAACATTTTTTGGATCAGCTTCGTTCTTTCGGCGGTCACTTGTTTGCTACGCTCGGCATCTTTTTCACGATCAAAATAAACTGTACCATCTACAATCGTGTATAAAGATTTTGCATAAATGCTTAATGGATGCTCGCTCCATAATACCACGTCTGCGTCTTTGCCCACCTTGATACTTCCTACCTTATTGTCTACATGAAGCGCTTTTGCAGCATTTAAGGTAACCATCTTAAATGCCTCTTCTTCTGACACACCACCATATTTTACAGCCTTTCCAGCTTCTTGATTCAATCGACGTGCCATTTCAGCATCATCAGAATTAATCACCGTGTTCACACCAACATTATGCATAATTGCAGCATTGTAAGCAATCGCATCAATCACTTCTGTTTTGTATGCAAACCAGTCAGAGAAAGTTGCTGCACTAGCGCCATGTAATTTCATTTTATCTGCTACTTTATATCCATCTAAAATATGGGTAAAGGTATTGATGTTGAAATCATAGCCTTGTGCTTTGAACTTCTCAACCGCGCGCATTGCATAGGTGATTTCAGTTTGTACATAAGAGTGGCAAGTGATAAAGCGTTTTTTATTCATGATCTCTGTCAACGCTTCTAATTCTAAATCTCTTCTTGTCGTCGTTGGATTTGCTTTCATCGCTTTTTGATAATCCACCGCTTTGTCAAACGCGTCTGTCAATACTTCTTCAACACCCATTCTCGTATCAGGAAAACGGTTGTTATTAGTAGAAGTCGTACGCTTTACGTTTTCACCTAAAGCAAACTTAATGAATGGATCTGCTCCTGCAAATTTCAATCCTTCGTCTGTGGTACCCCATCTTAATTTGATCAATTGTGTTTGACCACCAATCGTATTCGCACTTCCGTGAAGGATATGAGAAGAAGTCACACCACCGCTTAATTGACGATAAATATTGATGTCCTCTGGATTCATATTATCACCAACTCTAACTTCTGCAGTAGTAGACTGTGATCCTTCGTTAATAGATAATGCAGCTATATGAGAGTGTTCGTCAATAATACCAGCACTTAAATATTTACCGGTACCATCTACAACTCTTGCACCCGTTTCGGTTAACCCTTTTCCGATTTTTGCAATTTTACCTGCTTTTAAAAGCACGTCTGTATTTTGTAAAGTACCTTCTTTTTCGTTGGTCAATACTGTTGCGTTTTTAATTAAAATAGTTTCTTGTTGTGGAATGGTTTCATAACCTAATCCAACAAATGGATAAGTTACTTTTGAAATTAACTTCACTGGTTCAGCTGCTTTCTTTTCTTCCGTTGCAGCAGTTGCAGCTGAGATAAGACTTGCAGACCAGGTCAATTTACCGCCCTTTGCATCTGTTCCAAATCCATTCCATGCGCCGCTAGCAATCACACCACTTAGGCGAATGCTTTCAACACCACGACCCTTTTTTTCTGGAAAACTTATTTTAACTAAAGCATCACTCACTGCAATTTTTGCAGCTATAGTATCTGCTCCAATCACATTTGCAGATAAGTCTTTTTTAATTTCAACCGTGTAGTCTGTTTTTGTACCAGCACTGTTAACAGTTAATTTGTATTTTCCCGCAAAACTGTTCCACTCTGATCCATTCACATCGTACTTATTTCCTTGTATCCAGTTTTCAATAATTTTTGCATTGCTATTAAAAATAGACTCTGTGGTAATTAAGAAGTTGGCCAATTTGCCTACTTCCAATGAACCTACCTGATCGTATACGCCAATTTGTTGTGCCGGGGTTTTGGTTAACGCTTCTAAAGCTTTTGTCTCAGAAAGGCCATATTGAACCGCCTTTCTAAGGTTGGTCAAAAATTGCTTTCCGTCTCTCATATCCGCCATGCTGATACTAAAACTGATGCCCGCTTTTTCAAATGCGGCAGGATTGGTTGGTGCCAATTCCCAATGTTTCATTTCTGATAAAGCCACAAACCTTGCATCATTCGCATCTTCTACATCCAATGCAGCTGGAAAATCAAGGCCTAATATATAAGACGCTTTTATTTTAGCTAACTCATCAATTCTTTGGTATCCATTATCTGCACCTCTAATAATATATTGTGTTCCAAATTCTTTTGCAATACGATCTGCTCTTAGAGTAGACCACTTGTCATCGGCAACAAAAATTTGTGGTAAGCTTGCGTTGGCATTAAAAGCTTCTAGTGATAAATTCACGCCCTCTGAAGCTGGTTTAGTTAGATACCATTTTGCATCTAAATAAGTTTGACGCAATAAAGCGATGCTACCCATTAAACTACTTGGATAAGATTGTGTAGATGTGCCTTTATCAAAAGAAAATACTTGTGCTGCTTTTGATTTTAAAATAGTTTGGTTTTCGTTGGTGCCCGCTAGGGTAACCACCGCGCCCGTTCCTCTTGCAATACCATCTTTCACATGCGTGAAAACAACACCGTAACCATTGTTTCTAAAACCAACTGCAGTTGCATCATCTGTGCTGAAAGACTCCACCGCATTTACTTCTGGCTTAATTGCTTGGTTCCAGTTGTATGCTCCTGGCTTATTGGAAAGAAACTGTGCAGGTGCGCCGAAGTTAAATCCTGCTGCGCCACGCTTTGGTGTATTCGCACCATAGTCTGTTAGAGGATCCACAAAACTAGGATAGATAAATTTTCCATTACAGTCAACAACAATTGCTTCTTTAGGAATTTCAACTGTTGCTCCAACAGCAATAATTTTTCCCTGCTTAATTAAAAGTGTTCCTTTTTCAATCTTAGTTTTTTCGTTTTGAACGATGGTTGCATTGGTAAATGCATACACACCAGTTCTCATGTCTCTCACTCCATTAATTGGAAAAGACTCCTGCGCAAATGCAGTTGCTCCAATTACAAGCAAAAGAAGAGATAAAATAATCCTCCTCATACGCTGTTGATTTTAGTTTTGAATAAAAAAAATAAGGCCCCATTTTTACTCCAAAATACTTTGGGCAAATGATGGAAACTCGTCTTTCTAAAGCTACTAAAAACAACGATTCAACGAAGGGGAACTGGTTTTTTTTTGATAAATGGCGGCGGAGAATATTGTTTACACTATCGACCCATGTAAACCATCAGAATTTGAATATCACTTGGATTCACACCGCTAATTCTACTTGCCTGACCAATGGTGATTGGTCTAATTTTTTTAAACTTCTGCATCGCTTCAATGGAGAGTGCTGGCACTTTATCATAATCGAAACTATCCGGTATCACCTTGTGCTCCAATGCAGACATCCTTTCCACGATTTCTTTTTCTTTCTCTATATATCTTTCATACTTCACCTGGATCTCTGCCTGCTCTAAATGATCAGGATCATTGCCTTGAAGTTTTTCATTTAATGAAACCGAGTGGTCCATTAATTGTTGTAAACTAATATTAGGTCTTAAAACTAATTTAGCTGCTTTTTGTTTTTCGGTCATCGCCGCAGAGTCAATGGTACCAAGGAATGCATTGATTTCGTCTGGTTCAATTGAATGTGTATTCAGTGTATTTTTTATCTCTGCTACGTAGTTATTTTTGTCTTGTACTTTGCGCATGCGCTCAATACTTGCTAATCCTAAATTGTAGGATATTTCTGTTAATCTTAAGTCTGCATTGTCTTGACGCAATAGGGTTCTAAACTCCGCCCTAGATGTAAACATTCTATAAGGCTCGTTGGTTCCTTTACTAATTAAGTCATCTATCAATACTCCAATATAAGCATCGCTTCTTTGTAAAATAAACGGCGGCTTTTCGTTGATTTTTAAATGTGCATTCATGCCCGCCATCATCCCTTGACAAGCAGCTTCTTCATAACCAGTGGTTCCATTAATTTGTCCAGCAAAGTATAAGTTTTCAATCGCCTTCGTTTCTAATGTATACTTTAATTGAGTAGGTTGGAAAAAATCATACTCTATTGCATAGCCAGGACGGAACATTCTAGCGTTTTCAAAGCCAGGAACCATTCTAAGTGCTTGATACTGAACCTCTTCTGGCAAACTTGTGCTAAAGCCGTTTACATAAACCTCTACGGTGTTCCAGCCTTCTGGCTCCACAAATAATTGATGTCTTTCTCTATCCGCAAATCGATTGATTTTATCTTCAATGCTAGGACAATATCTTGGACCCACGCCCTCTATGCGGCCTTGGTACATTGGGCTTCTATCAAATCCTGTTTTTAAAATATCGTGTACGATTGGATCTGTATAAGTGATCCAACAAGAGCGCTGATCTGCCGCTTTTACCCTTGGAATATCCAAATAACTAAAGCCTACAACTTCTTCATCTCCTTTTTGTTCTTCCATTTTAGAATAATCCAAACTTCTACCGTCTACCCTTGGAGGTGTGCCCGTCTTGAGTCTATCTGATTCTAGACCAAACGAAACCAACTGTTCTGTAATGCCTGTCGCTGCTCTTTCTGCCACACGGCCCCCACCTATTTGCTTTTCACCTATATGCATGATGCCATTTAGGAAAGTGCCACTAGTAATCACAACAGCGTCAGCTAAGATCTCATGTCCCAGGCTTGTTTTAACACCACACGCCTTCCCGTTATTTATAACTAATTCATTTACAGAGTCTTGATAAAAATCAACATTCGGAGTAAGCTCTAACATCTCTCTCCACTTACTTGCAAACAGGTGTCGATCGTTTTGTGCCCTAGGGCTCCACATTGCGGGTCCTTTACTTTTATTCAACATCCTGAACTGAATCGTACTTAAATCGGACACAATTCCGCTGTATCCACCCAGCGCATCTATCTCTCTTACAATTTGACCCTTTGCAATTCCGCCCATAGCAGGATTACAACTCATTTGAGCAATGGTCTGCATGTTCATAGTTATCAATAGGACCTTGGAGCCCATATTGGCTGCCGCTGCTGCTGCTTCAGAACCTGCGTGGCCTGCTCCTACTACTATGACATTGTATTTTGGAAACATAAGGTTGCAAAGATAAGTTGCTATGATTAAATAAAGCGTTCCACGTGGAACACCTTGTTTTTTTTCCTATTTTAATAAGCGGTGTTTAAAATGCGCTTCTACAAGTAGATATTAGAAAAAATACCGAAATATTTGCCTCTCTGCTCGCGCTGCTCGAAAGTTCGTCAAATATTTGTATTGTTTTCTAATTTTCATTTTTTAGAGTTATACAAAACCAACCCCATTATATACTTCCTCACATAAACAATAGGTCATTGAGAATAATATACTATTCCGTAGCGAACCTTCGAGCGAAGCGAGCGGAGAGCCAAGGGATAGGTATATTTTCTCAATCATTATGTTCACAAATAGTTCTCTGGTGTTCTATGAGAAAGCGCCAAGCAAATGTTCCACGTGGAACACTTAAGAACCAATCATTTTCAAATACGCTTTCAGCCATTTGTCCTCCATTGAACGCATTGTTTTTGCATCAGCTGGTTTTTTATCCTTATACCCACAAAAATGCAATGCGCCATGAAAAATAACCCTTAATAGTTCGTGCATATACAAATGCGCCTCTGTTTTAGCATTCTCCTTTACACGATCAATACTTATATATATGTCCCCTATTAAAAAACCCTTCTCTTCGGAAAGATCAAAACTGATTATATCTGTATAGAAATCATGATTCAGAAAGCGCTTGTTAATGTCTAAAAGATATTCGTCTGAACAGAATACATATTGCAAAGTCTCTATTCTGATGCCTTCTTTAAGGCATTGTTTATTGATAAAGGTTTTTAGCTTTGTCCTAGACCCAAGGCTTGTGCCCTTGTCCGCATTATAAAAAAAAATAGTCCTATCCATAAAACATTGAGGGTGATTGTATTTATAACGAATTTTAATGCTCCATATTTCGTAAGGACTTAAATATAAACTATGGTATCTTTGTGCTCTATTATGAAGAAACTATCGGATTTAAAAATTGGTGAAACAGGTGTTATTCATTCCTTTGAAAATGATGAAATATTTTTAAAGTTAATGGAGATGGGCTGTATTCCTGGTGAAACCATTAGGGTAGAGCAAATTGCACCGCTTGGAGATCCAATATCCATTTCTGTAGCAGGGTATCAATTAAGTTTGAGAAATGATGAAGCAGAAAGTATCATTATTACTCAATAATTATATAACTAACTGAATATCAATATATTGAGATGAAAATTGGTTTATTTTTTGGTTCTTTTAACCCCATTCACAACGGTCATTTAATGGTGGCAAGTTACATCGCCAATCATACCGATCTGCAACAAGTTTGGTTAGTAGTATCACCTCAAAACCCACATAAATCACAAAACAGTTTATTAAACGAGTATGATCGTTTGCATTTAGCACAACTAGCAATTGAAAATGATGATCAAATTAAGGTAAGTGACATTGAATTTAAACTTCCAAAACCTTCTTATACTATTGATACCTTAGCCTATTTACAAGAAAAATTTCCACAGCACCAGTTTTATGTAATTATGGGAGGGGATAGTTTTCAAAATTTACCTAAATGGAAAAACTTTGAAACACTTATAAAAAATTATCAGTTCATTGTTTATAGAAGACCAGGGTTTGATATTACAGAAAACTATGGTGCAAATATGCAATATCTTGAGGCACCCATGTTGGAATTATCAGCAACACTCATTCGCAATAATTGCAAAGAAGGAATCACAATACGTTATCTTGTTCCGGAAGATGTAAGACAAGAAATAGAAAGGTGTAATTATTTTAAAGAAGAAGGCGCGAAAGTGCCTGATGGAAAAAAAAATCTTTAAAAAAGCCATAAGATAAACTCGTCTCTAATTATTTCTTTTTATAAACCGGCACAGTAGAACATGGTTCTCCGTACATAATGCTTTTAACTACTGGGCGTAGTTTTTGCGTAATTGCAATGTAGGCAGATTCTCCAATAGGCGCGTCACCACAGCCTTTAACAACAACTCGTTGGTCTGTAAAAGAAGATGCGTCTAGTTTTTGAATTTCCTCTAATAAAACCAATTCTCTCGTTTTGTTTTCATCTCCAAAATAAATAGACTTGGCGTAGGGAACTAAATTAGCAACAATTAGCATATTAGCCCACATTGGTATTATAGCATCTGTACTACAATAAATACCTACAATTTTATTTTCAAATTTTATCCAATCTATAGCAGCTAAACTTGCACGAAAATCTTTTTCTTTAAGTATTAACTCCATGAATAAATAGGGTTTAATATCAAAAACAACAATATCGTTATTTGGGATATACTGAGCAAGGTCTAAACTAATTAAACCACTCTCGGCTACTTTATTAATGAAGGGTTCTGACATAATGTAAAATTAGAATGTTTTTTAGAAAACGGTACAGAAACATCTTTCGAAAAGCGAATAAAAAAACCCCCGAAAAATTCAGGGGTTTCTAGTTTATTATAGTCTTATTAATAGATCTTCATTCTATTGTCTTTAATCTTCGCCACCTTTTTTAATCCAAGATTGGTTCTATAGATAACTGATCTTGTTCGATTGATTAAATCTGCTTCAAAACTCGCTAAATCTTGGGAAGCAGCTTTTGCTCCTTGTGCTCTTACACTTATAACAAAAACACCAGCGTTTCCAGCTATCGGTGGACTAGGTTTATTTAAAAAAGTCTTATTAAAAGCAGCTCCAACTAATTTTGGTTCATTACCAATACCTGGGATCATAGAATAATTGAAATTAATACTATCTGCTGGTTGAATAATTGTTTTAGCACTTGCAGCAATTTCTTCTATTGTATTACCCTTAAAGTTTTGTTTAATTTGAATTGCTTTCTTTTGGTCTCTCAAAATTCCTTCAACCTGTGGTTTTACTGATGCAACAGATGCTAAACCAACTTTTTCTTCACCGGTTATAATTGCTACAAAATAACTATCTCCAACTTCTATCGGTTCGGAAACCGCATTTAATTCTTTTTCATAAACCCAACGCACCAAGGTTCTAGATTCACCAATACCTGGTACTTCATAATCCATTGACTTAATGCCTGATGCAGGAAATGTTTGTTTGTTTAGTTTAACCGCCTCTTGATTGAAAGATTGGACATTTTTACTTGCACTTGCAAAAGCCGCAGCTGCAGCAGAAGCTGCACCAATTGTTTCACTACTTGGCAAGATTGCCTTTGATAAGTAGGCGATTTTATAGGCTGGACTTCTAGGAGTTTGTTTTAAAACTTCTATATAATGATAACCAAAATCTGTTTTTACAACACCTTTTGTTCCCACGGTATTATCGAAAGAAAAATCATTAAAAGGTCCTACCATTTGTGCTTGAGGAAACATGTCATATTTTCCACCCTTTTCCTTACTACCTGCATCATCAGAATATTTTAAAACCATTTCATCAAATGAAACACCGCCAGCTATAGCAGTTTTTATACTATCTATTAACTTTTTTGCTGCACTATCATCACGAATAATTTGTCCGTTTTGACCAGCGGTTGCAATTAAGATGTGTCTTACGCTAGCGCTATCGGGCCATTGTTTAACACCAATTATTTTTGCAATAGTATAATTTTTTCCATCCACATAAGGTCCATATGCATTTCCTATACCAGATGCAATGATGGCTTCTTTATTTGGAATCTGTAAAGACTTACTGCTGATATAGCTATTATAAAAAGGTAAATCAGAACCCGCTTTATTTAAGAAAACAGCTGGATCTTGTGCTGCTTGGAAATCTGCTTTTAAAGCTGAAATTGTGTTGAACACCGCTATTGAATCCGTGGTAGTCGGTGCTGCAGAAAAACCAACAAAATTAATTGATTTAGTCGCTTCTTCTACTTGAAATGCAGCAGCGTTCTCTTTGATATAATTAGCAACTTCATCGTCGGTAACTTTTATAGTGCTATCAGAAATGCTAGCATATGGAATACCTACAATACTAATATTAGCTAAGCTATTTGTTTCATTGTATTGTTTTTGAACCATCCAAGTTGGAACCTGAACTCCTTTAACAATAAGTGCTTGATATTTATTTCTCAATCTATTTTCGATAGATGGTTCGATATACATCTTCTCAATTTGATTAATTTGTTCTTGGTTTTTGCTTTTTTTAACCTGTGCAATTGCTTGCTTTGCTTCATTCACTTTAAACTCACCAGAATTAGGATCTGTGAATTCTTGTTTAAACGGAGACTCTGAACCAAAAAGAACATCTGAAAGTTCTTTTGTGCCAACTATAATTCCTAATTTCTTTTCTTCTGTTGTAAATAAAATACGATCTACTTCTTGATTCCATAGGAAACCAATAAGTTGTTCACGCTTAATACCTTGAGAAGCATAATTTTGTACTTGTATATCTAATTTTTCTTCAAAATTAGTTTTACTTATATTAATACCATTGACAGTTCCTAAATCGGCAACTGTTGTATTACCTTGTTTACCGATTCCATCTTGTAATACAAAAGCAACCAAAGCGATTACAATAATTGTAAAGATGATCCAAGCACCTTTATCACGAATGTTCTGAATAATAGACATATGTATCTTATAATTATATAGGCAGCAAATTTAGTATATTATATGAACGAAAATCATTTGAATCATTAATAAAATACACAATGATGAAGTGGATAAATAAAAAAACGGTGGATAAAGCCATTTTTATATAAAATTATTGGGTATAAATTTAGAATAAGGTCATTTGGAATTTAGAATAAGTAGGTTTTAGTGAAAATTAAAGCAAGTTTATACCCGTTAATTAACAGTGTATAAACTGTGGTAAAATCAAAATCATAT
>CAINOI010000072.1 GCA_903851465.1 uncultured Bacteroidota bacterium | reverse complement strand
GATAATTTAATATTAGCTGCTTTTGGAGGCGGATTTACTTGGGGTGCTGCTTGGGTAAAATGGGCCTATTAATTGTATCTTTAGAAAATAGCATAATTATTATTTAAACAACCGCATTATGAGTCAAAAGAAATTTAAAGGAATTAGTACAGTAACACTGCATACTGCGGGACATGACAATGATAATTTTTCGCATACTACCCCTATTTATGCCACTTCAACTTTTACTTTTAATTCTGCCGAAGAAGGGATGGAACGGTTTAAAGGAGATGATAAAACTAGATTGTATACAAGATGGGGTAATCCCACTTTCACTGCTGCAGAGCAAACCATTGCAGCATTAGAAGCACATGGTCTTAGCAATGAACTAGGTGCACCATTAGAATTAAAAGCATTGTTACATTCAAGTGGACAGGCTGCTATGACGACTTTATTTTTTAGCAACCTAAGCGCAGGAGATACATTGATCTCACATTATTCATTATACGGTGGCTCTCAAGAACTGATGCAAAAAGTATTGGTAGAAGCTGGAGTAAAAATTATTTTAATTGATATCCATGATGAACATCTTTTAATAGAAACAATCAAAGCCAATCCTAGCACTAAATTAATTCACCTTGAAACCCCTGCGAATCCAACATTACAATGTGTGGATATAAAAGCGATATGCACTATTGCAAAAGCACATGGTATCAAAGTCTCTGTAGATAATACTGTTGCTACACCTTATTTACAACAACCCTTTGCTTTGGGAGCAGATTTTGTTTTTCATTCTGCCACAAAGTTTTTAAACGGACATGGATCAGCATTGCATGGTGTGATGTTAGGAAAAGATTTGAAATTCATGAACAAAAAAGCTTGGAAATGGCATGCGTTAATGGGTGGCAATAGCAACGCTTTTGATGCCTACTTATTAATACAAGGGATGAAGACCTTAGAAGTTAGGATGGAAAGACATTGTAGCAATGCTGCAAAAGTGGCTAATTTTTTAGCAGCACATCCTGCCATAGCACATGTGAATTATACTGGACTTGCAACACATCCACAACACGATATTGCAAAAAAACAAATGAAGCAACATGCCCCTTTAATAAGTTTTGAGTTAAAAGGTGGTATTGAAGCAGGTAAGAAATTCATCAATGCTGTGGAAGTTTGTACCCGTGCAGTGTCATTAGGTACGGTAGATACCTTGGTGTCACATCCTGCAAGCATGACGCATATGTCCATACCAAAAGAAGAAAGAATTAAATATGGTATTACTGACGGCTTGATTAGAATGAGTGTAGGAATTGAAAACATAGAAGATCTAGAAGCAGATTTAACACAAGCCTTGGCTAAAGCAACCTTATAGTTTAAATACAATTATCTCTCATTTTACATTGGTTATACTTGTATGTATATCCATTAAATCATTCCGCTTTTAATCGCTTCTTATGGAAATAAAAATTCGAAAAGCAATTCGTAAAGATTGCGCCCGTATGATGGAATTAATCCAAGAACTAGCTACTTACGAAAAAGCACCAAACGAAGTGACTGTATCGCTCACCCATTTTGAGGAAAGTGGATTTGGCGCCAATCCAGTATGGTGGGCCTTTGTAGCAGAGGCACAAGGTGTGGTGATTGGGATGGCATTGTATTATATTCGTTACTCTACTTGGAAAGGACAAAGAATGTACCTAGAAGATATTTTAGTGACAGAGGATATGCGTGGACAAAAAATTGGAAGTCAATTAATGGATGCATTGATAGTAGAAGCAAAAGAAAAAGGATTCAATGGTATGAACTGGCAAGTATTAGAATGGAACGATCCCGCTATCAACTTCTATAAAAAATACAATGCTAATTTTGATCCTGAATGGGTAAATTGTTCGATTGTATTTTAAATACCGACTTTAATCAAAAATGGTTCTAAACAAATTGGTCTTTTTCCCGCCAAAGGAGGCAGATAGGGTCAATTCAATACTGCTCATTCTTAAATTGGCTCCATTGTTTTTTGGATTATAAATATCATAACTCATTCCAAAAATATATTGATTAGAAATGAATGAAATGGTTGGCACGACAGCTTCTTTGTACCTATAAAAACAACCAACATAAATTCGCTTCAAATTTTCTTCATCACTAGAAATTGGAGCCCCAATTGTTCCTCCCAAAAAATATTGATTCTTTACTTTCTTATAGAGCATATTGCCATGCAATGCAATTGAATAGTCATTCAAAAAAGGAAGTTCCATATTTGTAAAAAATCTATAGCTATATTCAGGGGCACTATTTGTGATGGAATAGGTTATATTAGGCTTTGAAAAAAAGGAGGCGGTTCCGCCTGTTTGGATAAAAATAGTTTCGTTGTGTTGGGTATACAATAAACCAGCAATCGCTGAAAACTCAGATGGATAAGGAGGTAAATTTTCCATCGTAGCATTGGATGTAAGACCACCCGCATAGTCATACTGGTCTCCAAAAAATAACTTTGACTTATCCAATGTCGTTTGAGCATAAACAGTCCCAAAACCCAAAGCAATGTCTTTGTATAAATCTTTATCAATAAAAATATGATAGGCTAAATTAAGCCCTATATAATTACTTTGCATCAGCCCGTTCTTTACTTGATCTGATATAATTTGACCACCAATGCCTAAATAATTCTTGCTATTTTCGTCTGCACTTTTAAATCGGGTATCCATACCAACTACCATAGTTTGATACAAATTATTTCCATCTATCATTTGTGCTTTCAAATTGCCTTTTATTCTTCGCTTGTATAAGCCATTCCCGACAGATGCAGGACTTAAAAATTGACCTGACATAAAAGGCTGAGACAATACAATATCCTGTGCATTTACAAAACTTGTAAACAACAAAAATACGCATGATATGTATAATTTATTTTTCAGAATATTATTTAATTAACAGTGCACTCCCATTTAATTTAAATGATTTATTATCCCATGTTATATATTCTAAAATCCAATAATAAGCATCCGCATCTCCTATATTTCCTCCAACCCTTCCATCCCATCCTTGATTGATATCCCTAGTCTCAAAAACTTGATTACCAGCACGATTAAACACTTTAAAATAATTCAGACCAACAACAGTTGAATTATGAATTACTTTTAATTGATCATTTAATCCATCATTATTTGGCGTAAACACATTAGGCACCACTATCACTCTTTCGATTGTCAATATTTCCAAGAAATCTGATTCGTAAGTAATTGCATAGTTGTCATTGATTTCAAGCGTTCCAATGTTGATGGCATAAAATCCAACCTCTTCTCCTGGAACCCTTACTAGACTTCCTTTTATATTGTCTCCTTGGATAAGTGGTCTTGAGATTAAATAAGTTAATGTTGGATCAATTTGGGTTTTTCTTTTTTGCTTAGGCTCTGCTTTAATAACAATAGCATATTGAATCACTTCGATATCTGCTGGTAATAAAACAATATTATAATTAGACAATATAGCAGTACCTGTTACTAGATTACTCGTTTCAATCACATTCCTATAAATTCCAACTGGATCCTTAAAGCCATTACCAGTTTCTATACCAGATGGCAATGTGAGTGTTACGGTCTTAATTGTTTCGTTATTTCTTAGTCCGACTACCTGAAAATTAGAAGTTATTAAAGTTGTAGGCAAAGGTGCATCGCCATAGGTCCTTATAATTGGATTGGGCTTGATGATTAAATTAGAAGCTAGGATTTTTAATGTATTAGAAGTATATAGAATCGTATAATTAGGTCCTAATGTTAGACTTCCAATTAAAATTGGATACAAACCTACCTCCTCTCCTGCAGTTCTGGTTAAGCTACCTGAAAATAAATCATTCCCAATGAGTGGATCATTGGTATAAGTGAATACTGGATCTATATCTCCAAAAGTTTTTGTTTTTGCTGTGGCTGTAACTTGAATCGCCAAAGGAGTTATAGTAGCAGCTTTATTTTCTTGAATAATTAAATTATAATTACTTGATTGATTTCCGGTCAATGATAGTCCACTAAATTTAACATCAGTGGCAGTCAATACTTGACTCGAATTATAATTACCAATTGGCGATCCAGTAATAGATACATCATCTCCAATATAAGGAATACCATCGCTGACATTTCCTTGTCCACTATTTTCTGGAGCAAATAAACTTGGAGCGCCTGAGACTATTGCATTGGTATTACCATCATAAATTTTAGAGCTTGGAATGTTTAATCCAAACATGTTCAATTTTTTTGGCAAGATAGAAGAAGCCACAGCGGGTTGAATAGCAAGCACATAATTGTTTGCATTAAGCCCCGATAAACTTAATCCACTAAAAGTTACTTTATTAGCGGTTGGAACATCTTTTGTATTATATGTTCCAACGGCATTACCAATAATGGATACGATATCATTGTTATAAGGTAATCCATCTAATACATTACCAGTTCCTGGTGTTTCACTTACCCCTAGACTAGGTGTTCCTGATACAACTGCAGTTTGGGTTGCGTCATAAATTTTTGGAGCAGTGACCGATAAACCAAACATGGTCAATGTTTTTGCAGTAATATTTCGTGGAGTTAAATTAGGCTGATCTAATATATAATTATTTTTATCCAAACCTAAAATAGATGAAGTAGAAATAATTGAAATAGCATTACCTACATCCTTATTTATAAAATTACCAGATGGAATCAATTGAATTTGATCTGCTATATAAGGTAGTTTATCATTGCTATTCCCTGTGCCAGGTGCAATAGGCGTATTGAATCCACCTCCCGTGACAGTTGCTACTACTGTGCCATCATAAATTTTATTAGCAGTGACCACCCCAATAGCCTCAATTCGTTTTGGGGTAATAGTTGCTGTAACATTGATGGTAGGATCCAATACATAATTAGGTGCTGCAGCTCCTGTAATGGTACTAGTAGAAGTAATTATTAAATTGGCACCGACATTTTTAGATGAAAATTTTGCGGATCTATTTAATTGTATATTAGGAATATCTGCAGCAATCACACCGACTAATGTACCAGCAAATAAATTTGCTCTATCTGTTGCATCATAAATTTTATCTTGCACAGCGGCACCTGCAATGGTTAAGCCCTTAAGATTGATTACTAAATTCCCTGCTACCAAACTAACTGCGTAATTATTCGCACTTAATCCACTCGGCTGAATAAGGTAGGTCCCTGCATTGATCGCATTTTGTGAACTACCTATATAGGATAAAGTTCCATTAAGGACAGAAGCCGTCTCATTGTTCACAAAGCCATCATATCTAACGCCATTCCCTCCTGTATAAGCAATTCGATCATATGTTTTTGTAAAATCATTTGCTGTTATGATTAACCCTTTTTGAATAATCGTAACAGATACAGCTGTTCTTGTGGCACTGATACAGCCGGTTGTAGTATTACGAGCGCTAGCATAACTTGTGCTAGTCGGTCCTACATTGGTTGCACTTGGAGGGTTGCCGCTGGTAGCACCTGTACTATTTAAAAACCAATTGATTTGTTCTGCCGCAGGATTATTCGCGATGGCAGATCCTGTGTGCAACAATCCATCATAAATTTGATTAATTGAAACAGCAGTTGGGGCTAATGGTAATGCATTAATACGCAATACAAATACAGGACTACTCATTGCCGAAAAACAACCCAAATCGTCTCGTACTTTATAAGTTAATAATGCATTTCCAGCAGTAGCCCCTGTCACATTTACCCCAGGACCTGTAAATGGCGCTGCAACTAAATTATTGTTATCATACCAATAATAAAAATTATAGATGCCTGAACCGCCAGACACATTAGAGGATGAAAGCGATATAGTACTATTCACGCAAACTTCATTGACTCCAATGATTGGACCCACTGTTGGAATTGGGTTTACGAATAAACTTGTTGTGGTTTGAGCAGCACTCGTACAACCAGTATTGATATTGGTTAATTGAAGCCCATAAGTTCCTGCAATATTGCTTCCAAAACTAGATACATTACCTGGAGGGGTGGTGCCTGCTGGGACAGTCCATGCATAACTATAATCAATTAAATTACCAACAACTGGAACTGCTGTAAAAATGGCATTGATATCACTACAAATAATTCGGTCATTGGCAGTTAACCCAGAATTTTCACTAATGGAGATGGATGCAATTGGTAAAGGATTTACAATGACGGACACATTAAATGGATCCCCAGATTGTGGATTCGCAATAGGCGTTACAATATAAATAACGGTAATTGGATTGTTGGTGCTATTGGTTAATGTGCCACTAATTGTTCCCGAAGCAGTGGCACTCATTGTTCCAGCAATTCCCGTAACAATAGGCGCATTCCAACTATAGGTGGTTCCATTCGGAATCACATCCCCATTTGCTCCATCAGTTAAGGTAATGCTGAAAGTTTGTCCACTACAAATAGTAGCTGATTTAGGACCTATAATTGGTTTTGGATAAACTCTTACTGTAAAAGTAAATTGATTACCTGGGCAATTGGAATAGGAAGGGATGATGGTGTAAATAGCATCCAAATAGGTACCTGTTAAATTGGTGAGTGTGCCTACTAATGATGTTTGAGTAGCAACACCAGATGCAGCTCCGCCTGTTATACCAGATTGAACAGACGGGCTTCCCCAAAAATAGGTTGTGCCTATTGGCACTATATCAGAAGGTTGTCCTATTGGAAAATTAAAATTTGATCCACTTCCTGTTTGGGTTGGTCCAACTGAAGCAATAACAGGTAAAGGATGTACAGTAACATTTACAACAAATGTAGGTCCACTACAATATCCAGTTTGTGGGGTTCCAGAGGTGGGTGTGATATTGTAAATAATATTTGATATGGTTGCATTTGTGGTATTAGACAATGTGCCAGATACAACTGATTGAGAGGCGCCCGATTGTAATCCATTTATGCCTGCAACACTTGGGGCAGACCAAGTATAAATTGTGCTACTAGGTACAACATCTGAACCATTATTGATAGGAATTGAAAAACTACCATTACTACAAATGATTGCAGATTTTGCAACGATATTGGGTGTAGGATTTACTTGCACTGTGGTGGTGTAAGTTGTTCCTGCGCAACCTGCATTGGAAGTGCTCACTGTATAGATCACTGTGAGTGGTGCATTTGTGCTATTGTTTAAATTCCCGTTAAAATTGAGTTGATTCGTGCCACTAGCATAACCAGTTACATTTGTTATTGGTGAAGGAGCAGCCCAAGAGTAAGTAATTCCAGTTGGAATAATATTGCCACCTGCATTGGTTGGGGCATCTGTAAAATTTGCGCCACTACAGGCTTGCACAGTTCTGTCACTAATGATTGGCTTAGGTGTAACTGATAAAACTAAATTAAAAGGAACACTAGAACAAGCCCCTTTTGTTGCCGTAATACTATAGGTTGCTGCAAGAACAGCGTTGGTGTGGTTGGTTAATAAAGCATTGACATTAGGTTGTGTCGAAGTACCCGCAGGAGCCATTCCTGTTAAATCACCTACTTGTGCTCCATTATTCGTAGGCATGCCCCAATTAAAAGTTGTTCCAGTTGGCACAAATCCAGAAGGCACCACAGAATAAGGAGCACCACTACAAACCACATCATTATAACTTGAAATGATTGGGGTTGGATTAACTGTAACTGGTTTAGCTTCTTGACTTTTACATCCAGTAGTTGGATCGGTGATTATATATTTTATCACCGCATTTCCTTGGCTTACACCACTTACAATCCCAGTTGATGCACCCACTGTTGCAATGGAACTATTACTACTAGTCCAAACCCCTGAAGGAGTTGCATCTGAATAAGTAATACTAGAATTTTGACAAACAATATTTGTTGTAGAAATAATTGGCGTAATAGTTGGAAGTTGATTTACTGTTACATCTATAATTGTTTGATCACGGGTATCAGGAGAAGATCCAACAGAAGTATTTGTTGTATAAAATACTCGAAATTTTGTACTGGTGACTAATGTGATTGATTGAGCTACTTCATTAAATGCAGCTACATCAGAAGATAAATTTGTGTAAGGCTGCCAACTAACTCCCCCATCAGTTGAAAACTCAAATACATACCTGATTGTTTGCGATGGAGTCATGTACAAGATGAAAGGCTCATTTCTACAAATCGTATTATTTGGAGCCGAAGTATGCATATCATAAACGACCGATTGTGAAAATCCTACTTTACATAGCAAAATGCTAATAACAAATAGGCTTATACTTTTCAGTAATATTTTCACAAAGAATGTATTGATTTTAAAGCCCTTAAGGCAAATTCCTTTAGGCTTATAAAATTAATACATTTAGTATAAATACTTAGTAAAAAAACTATTAATACGTTCTGTAATAAGCATAATACTATGTTAATATGCAGCTAAATTTTACGCAATACCATTCACAACGGCTTCCTTATATACTTTTTGAACCAAACCTTGTAAAACCTTACCTGGGCCAAATTCTGTAAAGTTGGTGGCACCATCGGCTACCATGGCTTCTACTGATTGAGTCCATTTTACAGCACCAGTCAATTGTGCGATTAAGTTTTGCTTGATTTGTCCTGGATCAGTCACTGCTGATGCAGTTACATTTTGGTATACTGGGCAGATAGGATTGTTGAATGTAGTTGCTTCAATTGCGGCTGCTAATTCAATTTTTGCTGGCTCCATAAGTGGTGAGTGAAAGGCGCCTCCTACAGGTAAAACCAAAGCACGTTTTGCACCTGCTGCTTTCATTTGTTCGCACGCAATTTCAATGCCTTTTACAGATCCTGATATCACTAACTGTCCAGGGCAATTATAATTTGCGGGCACCACAACCTCACCAGATTCAGCAGCTACTGTTGTACATATTGCCTCTACTTTATCATCGGCTAAGGCCAATACTGCTGCCATGGTGGATGGTTGTAATTCACATGCAGCTTGCATTGCTTTTGCACGGATGCTTACTAATCGCAATGCATCTTCAAAGCTTAAAGTTTGATTGGCTACGAGTGCACTAAATTCTCCAAGAGAATGTCCTGCAACCATATCTGGTGTTGCATGTTCCATAGTTAGATAGGCAATCACCGAATGGATGAATACTGCTGGTTGTGTGACATTGGTTTGTTTTAATTGCTCATCTGTTCCCTCAAACATAATATCACTAATGCGGAAGCCTACTATTTCATTGGCTTTTTCGAATAAAGCTTTAGCTGCTTCATTGGACTCGTATAAATTTTTTCCCATTCCAGAAAACTGACTTCCTTGTCCTGGGAATACAAATGCATGTTTTGACATATTCAATCGTTTGGCCAAAAATAAATCAAAGCATCCATTATACAAATAAAAATGGTGAAGCTAGGCTCCACCATTCATTACAAACTAAATTAAAACCAAACTAAAAAGCTTAGCCATTGATGTCTAAATATTTTAAAAATTCAGCCTTTGTATTTTCTTCTTGAAATTTACCACCATAAAAACCTGTGATGGTATTTGAACTGTCGTCCTTCACGCCTCTGCTTGCTACACATAAATGTTTTGCATCCATAAACACAGCTACATCTTGTGTTTGCAAAACAGTCTGTAGAGCTTTTCCAATTTGCATCGTCAAACGCTCTTGCACTTGTGGGCGCTTAGAAAAATATTCTACCAATCTATTTAATTTACTTAAGCCAATCACTTTACCACTGCTGATATATGCTACATGCGCTTTACCAAAAAATGGTACAAAATGGTGCTCGCAATTGGTGTAGAAATTGATATTTTTTTCGACCAACATTTCATTGTACTGAAATTTATTTTCAAACAAGGTCATGCTTGGCATGTTCGCTGGATTCAATCCTTGGAACAATTCTTTCACATACATTTTTGCTACTCTCAATGGCGTACCTCTTAAACTATCATCACTTAAATCCATCCCTATGGTTTCCATGATGGCTCTAAAATGCGGCTCTATCAACGCTATTTTTTCTTCATCTGTTTTATCAAAAGCGTCTGCACGCATTGGTGTATCTACTGAGCTTGCTTTGTGCTCATCGCCCATTTCTTCGATGATTAAATGGCTTAATTCAATTTTTTGTTCACTAAGCGGGGTAGTCAACAAAGTTTCTTTCTGTTTCATAAAGTCGAATTTTTAATGCTAATTGCTCAGCAATACGAGGTCTTAATAAATTGTAAATCACAATCGCAATGTTTTCTGCAGATGGATTTAAATTCTTAAACAACTCGGTGTCTAGGTTTAAATTTTTATGGTCAAATCGGGCGATAACTTCTTCTCCAACAATTTTGCTTAAGTCCTTAGTGTTAATCACGAATCCTGTGATTGGATCGGGCACACCTACTACTTTTACAATTAAGTCATAGTTATGTCCATGATAATTAGGGTTACTACATGCACCAAAAACACGCTTGTTCTCTTCGTCTGTCCAATCAGCACAATACAATTTGTGTGCGGCATTAAAATGCTCTTTTCTGTATACCGCCACTTGATGTTCCATAGTTCCTTAATTAAGAGGATAAAGTTACAATATATAGAACAAGGATGCAGCAATAATGTTTAACATTCACCTAAATAAATTAAACAAAAAGCGGCAAAAAGGATTAAAAAGAAGATTTGTTAACTATTTTGAAGCTTTATTGCCCAAAATATTCCACATAAATACGCTGGGTCTCGTATAATTTGATGCAATGTAATTGTACTTCCGATGGAATATGTGGTTGTAATTGCTCCCAAATGGCAATGGCTAAGTGCTCGGTTGAACATAATTTCCCTTCCATAAAGGGCACGTCTAAATTAAGGTTCTTATGATCTAATGGATCAATGACGTGTTGCTTAATAAGGATACTTAGTTTTTTAACATCAAACAAGAAACCCGTTTCTGGATTGGGGGTCCCTTTAATGGTGACCAATAACTCATAGTTGTGTCCATGCCAATTCTCATTTGCACAAACCCCAAACACTTCCTCATTTTTTTCCTTAGACCAATTGGGGTTGGCTAATTTATGGGCTGCGTTAAAATGTTCCACTCGAGTTAAGTATACCATCACCGTTTATTTTTGCAAAGATATAAATTTGACGGAACTTTATCCCATGAGAGTCATTATATCTGCAGCAACCAATGGGGAATGGATGCCCCTTTTTCAAAAAATCAACCCAAAATTCGTTACACCCAATAAAAAATTCTCAGTGGGATTTCATGAATCAGGTGTGGGCATGCTTGCAAGCAGTGTTTCTCTAATGAAGATGGTGGTTCAAGAAACGCCAAGCTTGATCATACAAATGGGTGTAGCTGGAAGTTTAGACCCAAAGATTCCTTTAGGTAAAGTATTTGTGATAAAGGACGATGTGGTTGGTGATATTGGTGTGACAGAAAATAAACAATGGAAAGATTTATTTGATTTAAAATTAGATGGTCCAAATGATGCGCCTTTTGAAAAAAAAGCCTTACCTAACAATTTTTTGAATCAATACAATCTATTGAACTTGCCTTCCAAAAAAGGCGTGACCATTAACACCATTACCACAGATAAAAAAATCATTGAAAGATACAAGACCAAATACAAAGCACAAATTGAATCCATGGAAGGCGCTGCTCTGCATTATATTGGCAGAGATTTAAGCATCCCTTTTATACAAATTCGTGCGGTGTCGAATTATGTGGGCGAACGTAATAAAGCAAAATGGAAAATGCAGGAAGCTATTTATAATTTAAACGAGACTGTCTTGAAATATTTAGACGAATTATCTACTCAAGCTTTTTAAATTCAACACAGCTTATCTATATGCCTACAATTGATATCGGTTTTTCTCCTTGTCCTAATGATACTTTTATTTTTGACGCATTGGTCAATCATAAAATTGACACCAAGGGGTATGCATTTAAATTGCATTTGGAAGATGTCCAAACCTTGAATGAATGGGCTTTACAGGGCAAGCTGCCTTATTCTAAAATTAGTTATGGTGTTTGGCCAAAATTAAAAAATCAATACCAACTATTAGAGAGTGGCGGTGCATTGGGAAAAGGTGTTGGCCCTTTATTAATTTACAAAGAGGACCCCACAAAATTATCAGGCAAACCAGATGAAAAAACAATGCGCGTAGCAATTCCTGGAATGGATACCACTGCACATTTATTATTTAGTCTTGCTTTCCCGGCAGTAACCAATAAAATTTTTTTAGTCTTTAATGAAATAGAAGAAGCCGTACTTTCTGGCAAGGTAGATGCGGGTGTGATCATTCATGAAAACAGATTTACCTATGCCGAAAAAGGTTTAAGCAAGTGGATGGATTTGGGTCATTATTTTGAAACCAGTTTCAATGCACCAATTCCATTAGGAGGCATTATTGCAAGAAAGGATCAACCACAGGAGGAAATTAAAATGATGGATGCATTGATCCAAGAAAGTGTGCAGTATGCATTCAAAAATAGTTACGAAAATCTACCTGAATTTGTAACGGTTCATTCGCAAGAAATGTCTGAGCAAGTGATGCGTCAACACATCAATTTATATGTGAATGATTTTAGCATTCAGATGGGCGAAGTAGGAAAAAACGCAATTAAAAAATTAGAGGAGGTCTACGCTCAAATAGTCCGTTCCTAGTTTGTTGATCAAACTTTATGTTTAGCTAAAATTGACTCCTAATAAAATATTTAGGGCAATAATGAATGCTTTAAGGCTTCAACGCTTTGGCATAAGCAGCCAATACCCTCACCCTTGCTTCCTCATGGACCACAATTGGTTTTGGATAAGATAGACTATCTAGTTCTGGGATCCATTTACGGATATATTGTAATTGCTTATCGAACTTCTCTGTTTGTAGTCTTGGATTGAATACCCTAAAATAAGGTGCAGCATCACATCCACTCCCACTCGCCCACTGCCATCCACCATTGTTGGCCGCAAAATCAAAATCCAATAGTTTTTGTGCAAAATACGCTTCGCCCCAACGCCAGTCAATCAATAAATGCTTGGTCAAAAAACTTGCTACCACCATACGAACACGGTTATGCATGAATCCAGTGGCATTGAGTTCGCGCATACCCGCATCTACAATAGGGTATCCTGTTTGTCCATTGCACCATGCTTCAAATTCTTTTTCATTATTGCGCCATTCAATTAAATCATATTGTGCTCTAAATGATTTTCCCTCCGCCACATGTGGGAAATGCCATAAGATCATATGGTAAAAATCGCGCCAAATTAATTCGTTTAAATAAGTGGTATTGATGGATGCGGTTTCTAAAGCCAGTTGCCTAATTGAAATAGTGCCGAATCTTAAATGCATGCCAAGGTGCGATGTACCCCCTTCTTTAGCAGGAAAATTTCTTTGTTCGGTATAGTTTTTTACGGTGGCTTCCTTCCATTTTTTTGCAGGCACCACTAAGTCTGTTTGCTCAAATCCCATCGCTTTTAAACTTGGAATTGGCAGAGGCTTGCTATCCATGAAATAGTCCAAGCCTTTTTCGGATGGTAATAATTTAGGCGGATTTGCTTCCCAGGCTGCTTTCCATTTTCTAGAATAAGGGGTAAAGACGGTATAGGGCTTACCATCCTCTTTTGTCACTTCGGACTTTTCAAAAATCACTTGATCTTTGTAGGAGTGGAATTCAATCTTGTCCTTAGTTAATTGAGCAGTGATTTGTGCATCTCTCTGAATACCGTAGGGCTCGTAATCTTGATTGGTAAAAACCGAATGAATTTGATATTGCTTTTTTAAAAGTTCAAAAGCTTCGACAGGGGTTCCATAATGCACCCAAAGGGTTTTGCCTTTTTCAGTTAAAGTGGATTGTAATTCAGTGATGGTTTGATGGATAAAATCCACTCTACGATCTGCTTTATCCTCCAATTTATCCAATATCATTTTATCAAAAATGAAAATAGGCAACACTTTCAGTTCTAATTTTTGAGCCAACTTAAGGGCATGGTATAAAGCTGTATTGTCTTTTAACCTAAGATCTCTTCGGAACCAAAATAGCATAACGGATGGGCGCATAGTAGGAGAATAACATTTAACAATACAAATAGTTGAATTGAAGGCTCAATTTATCAATTAATAATTAATTTAGTGGATGCAAATTAAAGCCTTCATTACAAGCCTAGAGGAATGGGCACCGCTCCAGTTCCAAGAATCTTATGATAATTCAGGTCTAATTGTAGGCGATCCGGAAACTAATTGTACGGGTATTTTGTGTTCTTTGGACTGCACAGAAGCGGTTATTGATGAAGCCATTCAAAAAGGATGCAACCTCATTGTAAGTCATCACCCCATCATTTTTAAAGGCATTAAGCAATTTAGCAAGGACCATTATGTCAACAGAACGGTCTTAAAAGCCATCCAACATGACATTGCTTTATATGCCATTCATACCAATTTAGACAATATGATCCATGGGGTCAATAGCACCCTTGCCGACCGATTGCACCTAGGGAATAGACGAATTTTAGCCCCAATTCCTGGTCTTTTTGATACTAGAGGACAGGCTGTTGGAGCCGGAATAGTGGGTGAATTACCCCTAGAAACCGAGCCAGCATCATTTATTCAATGGGTGAAAGAACAGTTGAACTTAGAGGTCATTAAGCATACAAAATTAATTGATAAAAAATTGACTACCATAGCTTTATGTGGTGGTAGCGGAAGTTTTTTAATAGATCAAATTAGCAACCAAAATATAGATTGTTTCATCACAAGTGATCTTAAATACCACGACTTCTTTGAGGCGGATGGGAAGTACCTTTTGATGGACATAGGCCATGGAGAAAGCGAACATTTAGTTCCTGCACTAATTGTTGACTATTTAAAGCGTAAATTCCTTACCTTTGCCGTCCTCGAATCTGAGGTGAAAACGCAACCAATAAGCTACTTAAAATAAAACATTCATATGGCATCAGTCAAAGACTTTTCAGTAGAAGAAAAATTAGTGAATCTTCACAAGCTTCAAACCGTGGACAGCAGCATCGACCAGATCGAAATTCTTCGTGGTGAGTTACCAATGGAAGTGAAAGATCTTGAAGATGAAGTTCAAGGATTGGTGAACAGACAAAATAGAATTGAAGAAGAGATCAATGGTATCACCGAATTTATTGAAAGCAAGAAAGCTGCTATCAAGGAAAGTGAAGAATTGATCGCTAAGTATGAGAAGCAAAGCGAGAATGTAAAGAACAATCGTGAGTTCGAAGCCATCAATAAAGAATTAGAAATGCAAGGTTTGGAAATCAAACTTGCCGAAAAACATATCCGTGACGCCAACGAAGAATTGGCTGAAAAGATCAAGGTATTAGACGCTGCAAAAAAGACAATCGCAGTTAAAGACGGTGTATTGACGCACAAGAAAGGTGAATTAGAAAAGATCATCGCAGATACTGAAATCGAAGAGAAAGACTTAAGAAAAAAGAGCGAAGAAGCGAGAGCTCATATCGACGAGCGTTTATTGTATAGCTACGATCGTATTAGAAACTCATATCGCAATGGTTTAGCTGTGGTGACTGTTGAGCGTGATGCTTGTGGTGGCTGTTTTAATTCTATCCCTCCTCAACGTCAAAGTGAAATCCGTTTACATAAGAAAATCATTGTTTGTGAGAACTGTGGTAGAATCTTAGTAGAAGGTGAATTAGCAGGAAAAGAAGCTTAATACAATTTAGTTTTAAAATATTCCTAGAAAGGGTAGCCAATCGGCTACCCTTTCTTAATTTTACACCATGAGAAAATGCTTTCTGCTTGCTTTGGTAATGATTGTTACGAGTCAAGCCATTGGTCAATACCAATACAATTGGACGGCTCGTACACAAAAGATCTATGAGTCCATTACAAGCTTACGCATCCCAGAGGCAAGAATTTTAATGAGTCAAGATAAAAAAGCCAATGCTTCCAATTTGATCTACCCCCTTCTTGAAAGCTATGCCGATTTTTATCAGTTATTTTTAAATGAAAACAAGGCCGAATATAGCCGCATAAATCCCTTATTTGAACAAAGGATCCAACTATTAGAAGCAGGGCCAAAACAGTCTCCCTATCACCTTTACAGTATTGCATTAGCACACCTCCATAAATCGCTTATTGCCCTTAGATTTAATAAAAATTTGGACGCCGCATTGGATTTCAGAAAGGCCTTTTTATTATTCAATGAAAATAAAAAAGCCTATCCCAATTTTTCACCGAACGATGTCTACCTTGGTCTTATGACCACTGTCATTGGGACCATTCCCAAAGGTTACCAATGGATAGCGAATATTTTAGGGATGACTGGAAAAATTGCAGATGGCAATGCCTTTGTTTTAAATTACATCAATAGCAAGGATGGCTATTCTAATCAATGTCGCAACGAAGCCCTTTTTGTTTATCCTTACCTAGTCATGAACTTTGAAGGAAACAGGAAAAAGACTTTTGATTTCATAGAAAAAACTGATTACGATTTTACCAATAATCATTTGCATGCCTACATGGCTACCAATCTTTACTTGAACAACCAGCAGTCGCAGAAGGCATTGCAAATTGCCTCCAACATCAACCCAGCGAATACTTATTTAGACCTCCCCTTTTGGCAGCTAGAAATAGGCTATGCTTATTTGAATGAGTTAAAATTAGAGGCGGCTAAAAACGCTTTGCAACAATTTATTAATCGTTTCAAAGGGCAGTTTTATTTGAAAGATGCTTTTGAGAAATTAAGTTGGATTGCCTACATACAAGGTGACCAAGCCAAGGCCAATGTCTACCGAAACAATGTGCTATCAAGTGGAAGCGATGTCACTGATGCAGATAAACAAGCTTTACAAAATGCAAAAAAAGGTACATGGCCCCATCCCATTTTACTAAGGGCAAGATTACTGAGCGACGGTGGCTACCAGCAACAAGCATTGTCTGTTTTGGCCGGGAAAACAACTAAGGATTTTGAAAAAGAGGCCGATAAAACAGAATTTGCCTATCGCCTTGGTCGTATTTATGATTTAGCCGGACAGCCAGACCAAGCCATTCCTTTTTATACTTCTGCAATCGAAAAAGGTGCCAATCAACCAGAATATTTTGCAGCAAGGGCCGCCCTTCAAATAGGATTGATTTATGAACAAAAGGGCAAACCTAATTTAGCTATCCCCTTTTTTAACACCTGCTTAGAAATGAAAAACCACGCTTTTAAAAATTCCTTAGACCAAAAAGCAAAAACAGGGATTCAGCGTTGTTTGAGGAAATAAAATTGGGTGTATATTGCAGTGCATCATGCTAACTCATTTAGACATACAGAATTATATTTTAATCGATACTTTACAGATTAATTTATCCAACCAGCTCTCTGTGATTACAGGAGAAACTGGTGCGGGAAAGAGTATTATTATGGGTGCATTGGGATTGATTTTAGGTGACAGAGCAGACAGCACTGTTTGTCGTAATTCAGAAAAAAAATGTGTCATAGAAGGTACTTTTACACTTGCCGACAAAAATCATTACACTGCATTTTTTGAAGCGAATGATTTGGACCTTGCAGACGAATTAATTATTCGTAGAGAGATCAATGCGCAAGGAAAGTCCAGGGCTTTCATCAACGATACCCCAATCAATTTAACCGAACTAAGACAGCTCACTTCTCAGTTGGTGGACCTGCATCAACAGTTTGATACCCTTAGTTTGGGGGATATGGAGTTTCAAAGAACAGTATTAGATGCATTGGCCAATGTCCACAAAGCACTTGAAAAATACCAAAGCACTTTCCACGACTGGAAAGCAGCCACCAAACATTTAAGTGAACTGATTGAACAAAAAGAAAACTTTGACCAAACAGTAGCTTATAAATCGCATTTATTAGAAGAACTAAGTGCACTTGGATTACATGAAAACGAATTAGAGCAATTAGAGATTGATTTAAAATTTATGGAAAATGCTGCTGATATCAAAGCACAATTAACCCAAAGCATTTTTACATTAGATGAATCAGATCAACCTATTGTACAACAGATCAAACAAATTGCAAATAATTTAGAAAGCATTTCAAAATTTCAGAACGATTTTGATCCCTTATTAGCAAGATTAAAAGCAGCACAAATAGAACTTGCCGATATCACGAGTGAACTTCAGACATGGCAGGACAAAATGGATTTTGATGCGTCTAAGATTAGCACCATGCAGGAAAGATTATCTCAGGGTTACCACTTGCAAAAAAAGCACAAGGTACAATCGACTGCTGCTTTATTGGAAATTCAACAAGATTTATCAAAAGACTTAGAAGCAGTTTTACATATTGATGAAGCCATTGAGTCCTATACCAAAAAAGTAGCAGCTGCCGAAAAGGCTTTAGCAACTTTGGCTGCAGACTTAAGTGATCAACGTAAAAAACAAGCAGCCCCATTTGCAAAACAAGTGAACCACTTGTTACATCAAGTAGGCATGCCCAATGCACAATTAAAAGTGCAATTGGATACCGTTCCTTTCAATCAATTTGGTATTGATAAAATTGATTTCCTATTTGATGCGAATAATACACAGAAGTTTGAACCAATCAAAAAAGTAGCAAGTGGTGGTGAGTTAAGTCGATTGATGCTATGTATAAAATCGTTGGTTGGAAAATCGATTGATTTGCCAACGATGATTTTTGATGAAATTGACTCTGGCATTTCTGGAGAGCCTGCAAAACAGGTTGGTTTATTATTACAGGAATTGGGGCAAGCGCGCCAGGTGCTTTGTATTACACATCAACCTCAAATTGCTGCCAAAGGCCAAGCGCATTTATACGTATACAAAGAACAAGAAGGCAAAACCACCCATACCCATGTGCGTGCTTTAGCAGCAGATGAGCGCGTGATTCATATTGCCCGAATGATTGGTGGTGATCCACCAAGTAAAGCAGCTTTAGAGCATGCCAATGAATTACTTGCCTAACCTATATTAAGCCCACTGAATGGCTATTTTATAGGATATTATAATTATTTTTGCAAGAATTAAATAAACCCATAAAGATGGCATACAATTTATTAAAAGGTAAGAGAGGTATTATTACCGGTGCACTAGATCAAAATTCAATTGCATGGAAAGTAGCAGAACAAGCACATGCTGAAGGTGCCTCATTTGTGTTAACCAATGCCCCTATCGCCATGCGCATGGGAGAGATCAATGCACTTGCAGAAAAAACCAATTCAAAAATTATTCCAGCTGATGCGACCAACGTGGAAGAATTAACTAATTTATTTACGCAGTCTCAAGAAATTTTAGGGGGTAAAATAGATTTCGTTTTACATTCTATTGGCATGAGTGTTAATATCAGAAAAAATATTCCTTACCCATCTTTGAACTACGATTACTATGCAAAAGGTGTAGACGTATCTGCGATGTCTTTACATAAAATGTTAAGTGTTGCTTACAATATGGATGCCTTGAATGAACATGCTAGCGTAGTTGCTTTAACCTATGCTGCTGCTCAAAGAACCTACCCTTTCTATACAGATATGGCGGACATTAAAGCATTATTAGAATCTATCGCACGTAGCTTTGGTTACCATTATGGTTTAAGAAATAAAGTTCGTGTAAATACGGTATCTCAGTCTCCTACTAAAACAACTGCAGGAACAGGTATCAAGGGTTTTGGTGACTTCTACGATTATGCAGATGCCATTGCTCCTTTAGGAAATGCTTCAGCAGAAGATTGTGCAAACTATTGTATCACTTTATTCTCTGATTTAACGAAGATGGTCACAATGCAAAACTTATTCCATGATGGTGGTTATTCTACTACTGGCGTAAGTGATTTAGTGATGCAAAAAGCTGGCATCACAGAAGGATAAAACCTTTTGCACTTTAAGGGAAAACAATCATTAAGACCACAATAAAAATAATTTAAATGAGCGGCCAACAAATCAACCCAAAATTAGTAGAAGCCATTGGCTATTTTGGTTCTTTACTTAGTTGTATCACATTTATACCTCAGGTGTATTTGACATGGCAGACAAAAAATGTAGAAAGCCTTAGCCTTCTCATGATTCTAATTGTCAATTTTAGTTGTGTCGTTTGGTTAACCTATGCCTATTTAATTAAAAGTAAACCAGTGCTTGTAGCCAATACCATCGTATTGACCTTAAGTTTAATGTTGCTTTATTTTAAGTTGACTTTTTAGTAAGACTATTTCTCGCGATTTAATAAAAAAAGAGGACACGAATTCGTGTCCTCTTTTTTTAAGTTCATTTATCCTAGTGTTTTTTGGTAATTAGGATTATTAACAATTTTAAGATATCATACTCGCGATTTAATAAAAAAGAGGTCGCAAAATTTGCGACCTCTTTTTTATTAAATTCATTAGAGACTAAAATACAAGGCGCTAACTTTCTACGAAAGCGCCTTGTATTTTAGTACTCGTCTTCATTAAACATAAAATCTTCTTGGCTTGGGTAATCCGGCCAAATGTCTTCAATACTTTCATACACTTCGCCCTCGTCCTCCAACTCTTGTAAATTCTCAACTACTTCTATAGGGGCACCGCTCCTAATGGAGTAGTCAATCAATTCATCTTTAGTTGCTGGCCAAGGCGCTTCTTCTAAATAGCTGGCTAATTCTAATGTCCAAAACATAAGCTTCTTTTTTGCAAAAGTAGCCGTATATATGATACAACCAAATCTGATTTTTCTACATCATGTAAACATTTTATTAATTTTTGGCAAAATTCAATGGGTAATCGTAGGTTTGTACCATGGAGATGGAGCCAAAACTACTCGTAGCCAAAGATATATGGAAGCAATATGGGACCGTACCTGTCCTTAAAGCCGTTTCCTTGGAGTTATCCAAGGGTGAGTTAGTTTCTATTATCGGGCCATCTGGTGCCGGCAAATCGACGCTTTTGTACATTGTAAGTAGTCTGGAAAAGGCGGATAAAGGGCAAATTTTTTTTGAAGGGATTGCCATTGATCAATTGAACAACCAACAATTGGCACAATTTAGAAATACCCGAATTGGTTTTGTGTTTCAGTTTCACCATTTATTACCCGAATTCACTGCAATCGAAAATATTTCAATCCCTGGATGGATTGGGAAACAGGATAAAAAAGTCGTATCAAAAAAAGCCCTTGAATTATTAGACTTTTTAGGACTTGCAGACAAACAAGATAAAAAACCACACCAATTATCTGGGGGGGAGCAACAAAGAATTGCAGTTGCTAGGGCGCTCATCAATCAGCCAGCAATCATTTTTGCAGATGAGCCAACTGGCAACTTGGATAGCGAAAATGCCCAAGCCATGCACGAATTATTTTTACGTTTGAAAAAGGAATTGAACCAGAGTTTTTTAATTGTAACACACAACGAAGCATTAGCTGCATTAAGCGACAGAACCCTTACTATGAGAGACGGGCTTTTTGTATAAAGTCGTGTAGCTTAAATTAGATCCTAGGTTTCCAAGGCAGATCCGCTACCCCATTCAAATGCCCGATATAACGAGCTAGTGTAAATAAGTAATCGCTCAAACGGTTCAAATATTTGATTACTAAAATTTCTACAAATAAATCTTCTTCTTGCATATTCACACACCAGCGTTCTGCTCTTCGGCAAACACATCTAGCGATATGCGCAGTAGAGATGGCTTGATGTCCACCTGGAATAATAAATGATTTCATTGGAGCAAGCACTTCGTTCATTGCATCCATCGCCAATTCAAGTCCTGCAATGTCTTCTTCTTTTAAATCTGGGATTTTTAGTGCCGATTCTTTTTCTGGATCACAAGCTAAGCTCGAACCTACTGTAAATAACCTGTCCTGTATTTCTTTTAAATCTGAGTTAATTTTTGCATCCACCACTAAATCATTCAATAATCCAATGAATGAGTTCAATTCGTCTACTGTGCCATATGTTTCGATACGAATATGACTTTTAGGTACTCTCGTCCCTCCAATTAATGATGTTTTTCCCTGATCGCCTGCCTTGGTGTAAATTTTCATATCCTTATAACAAAACTAAAGACACTTAGTTCAGTATCTAGCAAATTAAATATGTGTTTGATTCAAGGTGTCGGTCTCTACATTTCCGTCCCTTAAGCGAACCACACGATGCGCATATCGAGCGATATCTTCCTCGTGTGTCACAAGAATCACCGTATTGCCGGCAGCATGGATTTTCCCAAATAATTCCATGACTTCTACAGATGTTTTTGAATCCAAATTACCTGTAGGTTCATCTGCTAATAAAATAGATGGGTTATTCACCAATGCTCGTGCAATGGCCACACGTTGAATTTGTCCACCACTCAACTCATTTGACTTATGGTGACTTCTATCCGCAAGTCCTACTTTTTCTAAAGCCACTAAAGCCCTTTCAATACGATCCTTTTTTGAAATGCCCGCATAAACCAATGGTAAAGCCACATTTTCTGCAGCGGTTAATCTTGGCAATAAATTAAATTGTTGAAACACGAATCCTATTTCAATATTTCTAATTCCAGCTAGCTCATCATCTGACATCGCACTTACATCATGTCCATTTAAATTGTAGGTGCCCGCAGTAGGAGAATCCAAGCAACCCAATATATTCATCAATGTACTTTTACCACTACCTGATGGACCCATTAATGCGACATATTCATTTCGGTTGATATCCAAATTGATCCCTTTTAAAACAGGGATTGCTTGGTTGGCCATAAAATAGCTTTTCTGAATCGCTCTAAGTTCAATAACTGCTGACATAATAATAAATTTTCGAATTTCTTGCTCGTACAAATGTACTCTAAAGCACTCAACCCTCCACTTGGTTTTGTTAAAAGGTTAAAAGAAGCAACCAAAGGTGATTTTGAGCCTTTTTTTGCAAAAATGAAAATTTTTTTGAAAATAGTTGCATAACTAACTAATTTTACGAAAAGCTATACTATGCAACCAACTATAAAGCAGGTCGTGATTCTTGGAAGTGGTGTAATGGGTTCAAGAATCGCATGTCATTTTGCAGGCATTGGCGTGCAAGTTTTATTGTTAGATCGTTTACAACCAGGTGCCGAAGAAAGCAACAATAGTAAAGAAAGAAACAAACTAGTAAATGATGCATTGCAGGCTTCTATCAAGTCAAATCCTTCCCCTATTTATAGTAGTGCATTTACAAAAAATATTCGTACTGGAAATTTCACAGACGATATGGCCAAAATTGCAAATGCAGATTGGATCTTAGAAGTGGTGGTGGAAAGATTGGACATCAAAAAAAGTATTTATGATCAAGTAGAACAATACCGCAAACCTGGTACATTGGTGAGCTCTAATACTTCTGGTATTCCAATTCATTTAATGGCAGAAGGTCGTTCGGAAGATTTTCAAAAACATTTTTGTGGAACGCACTTTTTTAATCCCCCTAGATATTTAAGACTATTAGAAATCATCCCTACGCCAAAAACAGATCATTCAGTGATTGATTTTCATATGCACTATGGGGATGTATTCTTGGGCAAGACAACTGTTTTGTGTAAAGACACCCCTGCTTTTATCGCCAATAGAGTCGGTGTTTTTAGCATGATGAGCGTGTTGCACATAATGGAAAAAATGGGATTGACCATTGACGAAGTGGAATCCTTAACTGGCCCCATTTTAGGTCGTCCAAAATCTGCTACATTCAGAACTGCTGACGTAGTGGGGATTGATACTCTAGTAAAAGTGGCGACAGGTGTGGCAGATAATTGTCCAAATGACGAAGCTAAAGCAACATTTACACTTCCTAGTTGGTTGGAGAAAATGGTGGCCCAAAATTGGCTTGGTGATAAAACTGGGCAAGGGTTTTTCAAAAAAGTAAAGACGGCTACTACCAAAGAAATATTGACTTTAAATTTAGCGACACTTGAATACGAGCCACGTAAGAAAACAAAAATGGCTTCTATTGATGCGGCAAAAGCGTTAGACAATTTACCTGCAAGATTAAAAGCTTTGTACCAATCAAAAGATAAAGCGGGACAATTTATTCAAGCTTTTCATCACGCTTTATTTTCTTATATCAGCCACCGTATTCCAGAAATCAGTGATGAATTATATCGTGTAGATGATGCATTGAAAGCTGGATTTGGCTGGGAAATTGGCGCATTTGAATCTTGGAATGAACTTGGTATTGAAACTGTTATTAAAGAAATGAAAGCAGCTGGAAATGCAGTTGCACCATGGGTTGAAACAATGGTTGCAAAAGGCTTCTCCTTTTATACCACTAAAAATGGCAAGCGTTATTATTACGATATTGTTACAGGTGATTATGTGTTGATTCCAGGTGCCGAGTCCTTTATTATTTTATCTGATTTCAAAGAAAAAACTATTTGGAAAAATAGTGCTTGCAACTTGGTAGACATAGGCGAGGATGTATTTGGATTTAATTGGAATACCAAGATGAATAGCATTGGTGGAGAAGTATTACAAGGATTGAATAAAGCCATTCAACTATCCGAAGAGCAAAGTAAAGGCTTAGTCATTGCCAATGAAGGGAATTTATTTAGTGCTGGTGCAAATGTGGGCATGATTTTTATGTTAGCGATTGAACAAGATTATGAAGAATTAGATATGGCGGTTCGTACTTTTCAAAATACCATGATGCGTGTTCGCTATTCTTCTATCCCAGTTGTTACGGCACCGCACGGATTGTGTTTGGGTGGTGGTTGTGAAATGAATTTACATGCGGACGCCATTACCGCTGCAGCAGAGACTTATATTGGATTGGTTGAATTAGGTATTGGAGTGATACCTGGTGGGGGTGGTACCAAAGAATTGGTATTACGTGCATCAGATGAAATGCATGCAGAAGAACCTGAAACAATCACTTTAAAAAATAGATTCCTTCAAATTGCCACTGCTAAAGTGGCCACTTCGGCACATGAAGCCATGGAGATGGGTATTTTTAGAAAAGGCCAAGATCAGATTGTATTCAATCAATCTAGACGTATCGCAAAAGCAAAAGAACAAGTGCTTGAACTTTTTAACGGTGGTTATACGCAACCCATTCAACGAAATGATATTAAAGTGATGGGTAAGGCAGGACTTGGCGCATTGTATGCTGGTATCAATGGCATGTGGCGTGGAGGTTATGCAACAGACCATGATGCACTCGTTGCACGTAAATTGGCATATGTGATGTGTGGAGGCGACTTAAGTGAAGCCACAGTGGTGAACGAACAATATTTATTAAACTTAGAACGTGAAGCTTTCTTAAGTCTTTGTGGCGAAAAGAAAACCTTAGAGCGTATTCAATCAGTGATCACCTCTGGAAGACCAATTAGAAATTAACAAGTCATCTAAAGCTTCATCCATACTTGCATAGTCAAAGCTAAATCCGGCTGCAATTATTTTTGATGCACTTACATTGGCACTTTTCAACACTTCGACACTCATTTCTCCTAGCATTATTTTTAGAATAAAGCTTGGTACATGGAATGGAATCGCCCAAGTATGAAAACGTCGTGCAATTGCTTTTGTTAATATGGCATTATTCACAGGATCTGGAGCGACTGCATTGTAAACCCCTTCCACTTGTTCCTGTTCTAATGCAAATAGCATTAGACGACTTAGGTCTTGCTGATGAATCCAGCTTACCATTTGTTGACCATCCCCTAATATAGCTGCTGCGCCTAGCTTTGCTGGCTTAATGAATTCAGCCAATGCACCACCCATTTTATTGAATACAATCCCAATTCGGATGGTAATTAACCGAATGCCCATTGCTTTAACTGGATGCATGCTCTCCTCCCATTGTCTACAGGTGTCCCCTAAGAAACTATGATCGACTGGATCTGTTTCTACAAAACCTGATTGTTTACTTTTTTCATTATCCGGACCATACCAACCAATAGCAGATGCAGCAACAATGGCTTTCACTTTATTTGGATGTGCTTTTAAAGTTTTTACAAGCAATGCACTTGAATCTACACGGCTATCTAAAATGGCTTTTTTTCTTGCCTTAGTCCATCTTTTATCTGCTACACCCTCTCCTGCTAAATGAATGATATAATCAGCAGCAGCAATGGCTGCTGGATCAATCCAACCTTTATTTAAATCCCATTGTGCAAAAGAAAAATTCAAACGACTAGCTTGTTTTTGCTGTCTAGTCAAAACAATGACTTGATACCCTTTGTTTAATAATAAGTTGGTTAAAGATTGACCAACCATCCCTGTTCCACCTGTAATAAGTATTGTTTGCATACCTAAAGGTAAATAAAAAAACCCCGCCTTTTCAGGCAGGGTTCCAACTAAATCAACTGTTCTATAAAAACGATTTTAATCAGGCTTTTTACCATCTAAGAATGAATTGATGGTAGAAATCTGCGTTTGGTTGTTTTCATCTTGCTCCACTGTATACTTACTGTAATAGTTTTCTACAGAAGCCATGGTATTACCAAACAAATCCAGGTTTCTTCTAACATAGGCCGGCACTGCATCAAACTCTACACCAGGATCCGCGCCATTGTTAATATTGAAAGATAAATTTCTTAATTTTTGAATACGCTCAGCCACTTTACGTTTTTGCTCTTCTGAATTGTCCAAAGAAATATCAAAGCTTGAATGTTGTGGTCTATTTTGTTCTGTTACAACTGAAGCTTCACGCATCACCAATTGCATTGTTGGTTCTTCTTCTTCTACAACTACATTTCTAAATGAGGTCTCTATGCTTTCAGAATTATCAGGCACTGCTGTTTCAGTAGCTTCTACCACTGCAGCATTAATAGTTGCTTCAACAATGGCTGTAACCACTGGCTCAGACGCTGCTTCAACTTCTGATTCAGCTTCGGCATAAATATTCATTGGCTTATTCAACACAAATTCAGTCGTAAAATTTGGTGTTTCTTCTTCCATATTTAATTCAAATACTTCAGCTGCTTCTTCAACAATTGTTTCCTCAAATACTTCTTCTTCAAATGATTCATTAGTGGCTTCGAACACCTCTTCCTGAAGGACCATCTGCTCCTCTTCTTCTTCAACAAATGCTTCTAATTCTATAGCTTGAGCAATCACTTCTTCTTCAAAAATTGTTTCTTCCTCTTCTTCATAATCTGGTGCTGAAACATAAACATTGCTCATTTCAGGCATTTCAAAGGCTTGCATGGTAGGTGCTAATTCGTCCAATATAATTTCAACAGCTTCGGTTGTCATTTCAACGGCATCCACTGTTGCAAGTGCTTCAGGCACTTCTGGTGCAGTGGCAGTTGGTTCAATTGGGGCAGCTTGTTCAGACTGTAAAGTCATTACAATTTTTTCTTCCATTGGCACTTCTACTTCCTTAACTGCTTCTTTTTTAAATGGATCTTTATGTTCAAATCCAGTTGCAATTAATGTAATGCCTAATTTATCACCTAAGGTTTCATCATAGCCCATGCCCATAATCACATCGCTGTGTTCACCTGTACGAGCTCGTAAAATTGTATTGATGGTTTCTAGTTCATCCATGCTACATTCATAATCCCCTTCGGCACTATTGATATTTAATAAAATCCATTTAGCTCCTTTGATATCATTGTCATTCAACAATGGCGAATTCAACGCTTCTTCGATGGCTCTTTCTGCTCTGTTTTCTCCTGCAACTTCTGCCTTTCCTAAAATAGCTACACCACCATTCTTCATTACAGTACAAACATCTGCAAAATCAACAATGATATGACCTCGGCTATTGATCACATCTGTGATACACTTTGCTGCCGTTGCCAAAACATTATCTGCTTTGGTAAAGGCTTCTTTCATTTTCAAATTGCCATATTGTACACGCAACTTGTCATTAGAAATAACCAATAAAGTATCTACATAAGGCTTCAATTCATTGATCCCTTCTTCTGCTTGTTTTTGACGACGAGGTCCTTCAAAACCAAATGGCGTCGTTACAATCCCTACAGTTAAAATGCCTAAATCTTTACAAATTTTTGCAATGATTGGGGCACCACCTGTTCCAGTTCCACCCCCCATTCCAACTGTAATGAATGCCATTTTGGTATTCACTTCTAAAATTCTTTTGATCTCTTCTAAAGACTCTTCTGTCGCCATTTTGCCTACTGAAGGATCCGCACCCGCACCCAAACCTTGGGTCAAATGTGGTCCTAATTGAATTTTATTAGGCACTAAACTTTGTTCGATGGCCTTAGAATCTGTATTGCATATGATAAAATCTACCCCTTCAATATCTTGTTGAAACATGAAGTTAACGGCATTGCTTCCTCCGCCTCCAACACCAAGAACTTTGATGATGGATGATTTTTGCTTGGGCAAGTCAAATTGAATCATTCGGATTTGTTTTTATAGTTAGGTTAGTTAGTCGTAATTAGATCTAAATTACTTGATTTCAATCGATTATGTTCTATAAGTTATAAACGATATGTGGGTAATTTTTATGCTAATGGTTTGTCTTCTTCTTCGTTAAAAATTTCGATTAAGTTGTTCTTGAAACGGTCCCAGAACTTACTTTTTCTTTTTTCAATTTGCTCCTCTGAAACAGTTGTCACAACTGGTTGTGGATTTGTTCTTTGAGTCGTATTTTGATGATTTGAAACTGCAGCATTTACAGTCAATGCTTTTGGCACTTCTACCTTCTTATAAGTTTCTGTAAACACTTTATAATTTTGCTCATAATCATTGTAGCCTTTCAAGATCAAACCAATACAAGTTGAATACATTGGCTTCTTTAATTCATCAATATGATTCGGAGCTAAATGTTCATTTGGTAAGCCAATTCTTGCATTCAAACCAGTAATGTATTCAGTTAATTGAATCAAATGCTTTAATTGAGATCCGCCACCAGTCAAGATCACACCGCCATTCAACATACGGCTATCCAATCCAACTTGTTTTAAATGGTAGGTAACAAAATCAAGAATTTCACTCATTCTAGCTTGTATAATAGCCGCTAGGTTCTTTACACTGATTTCTTTTGCAGGCATCCCTTTTAATCCAGGGATTGTTACATAAGCATTTGCTTTTGCTTCATCAGACAATGCACTTCCAAACTGCACTTTCATCGCTTCTGCTTGACTCTTTAATACACCTAATCCCATTCTGATATCATTGGTGATATTTTCTCCTCCAAATGGAATCACTGCAGTATGTTTTAAAATACCTTCATAGAACACAGCAAGGTCACTTGTACCACCACCGATATCTAAAATAGCAACCCCCGCTTCCATATCAATATCGCTCATGACAGCACTTGCAGATGCTAAAGGCTGAAGTACTAAGTCTTTTGTAACCAAACCACTTCTTTCTACTGAACGATTGATATTGCGGATGGCATTTCTGTCTCCTGTAATAATGTGAAAATTGGCCCCAACTTTAACACCATTTACCCCAACTGGGTCTTTGATATTTTGGTTATTATCTACATGAAATTCTTGAGGAATCACATCAATGATTTGATCTCCTGCAGGAATAAAAGTTTTTCTTTGGTTGTTGATCAATTGCTCAATTTCCCAAGCCTGAATCTCATTTTCAGCATCCTGTCTTACTTGATCTCCTCTTGTTTGTAAACTCTTAATATGGTGACCAGCGATACCCACATACACTTCGTGGATTTCTAAATCTGGATTACTTAAATGACAATTTTGTAAAGCTTGTTGAATTGCTTTAATCGTTTGATCAATGTTTAATACTTGACCATGTTGCACTCCATTACTATTTGCACGACCAAAACCTAGGATTTCTAATTTCCCAAATTCATTCTTTCTTCCGGCAATCGCTGCAATTTTTGTTGTACCAATGTCAAGACCCACAATGATGGGAGAATCGTTCTGACTCATTTTTATAGGTTTTAGTTGTTAGTTTTTCGTAGTTGGAGACTTCAACTTCTTAGGCATGATGGCCTTTGCAGTCTTATTCTTTTTTATTAACGAATTATTTTTAGGTTTATTGTTCATTTTAGGCTTAGATTTTACCGCTTTTACTTGAACTTTTTTCTTGGATGAAGCAGTCACTAATTTAGCCTTAGCCGCTTTTGCAGGTACCGCTTTATTCACTTTCAATATTGGGGGGCTAGCTGAATCCATCAAGACGGGGGATGCTTTCACTACACTATCTGTAATGATCACTGGGGCTTGCATCAATAAAGTTGAGTCTCCTGTAAGCAACTTAAAATCGCCTGTAAACTGTATTGGCTGTAACCCTTTTTTTAAAGCAACCACTTGATGATTAAATCTGCAATCAATGTATTGATAGGCATTGATACCAGACCCTACCCACACTTTTTTATAAAAAGTAAATAAACGGTTTAATTTATCCTCTAGCTGGTCTATCGTTCCCAATAAAACGACGTGATCCCCGAGTGTTGGAACCATTTGAAAAGTCCCATTTGGTTCAACATTCACCTGCGCCACTTGAGCCATAAAAAAACTATCTTTTTGAATTGTCTTTGCAAAAAATAAAACATCTTTCAACAAGCTACTGTCCGGCTTTGATAGTTTTGGCTGATCCGTAGGAAAGCCAGTAAATACTGGAAGATTTAAGACTGTCAACTGTTTTAAAGGCAGTCTCCAACCTTCATTGTCAATATAAAATGAAGATCCACTTGCAGTAAATACCCTGGCAATTGGAATTCTTTGTTCAATTTTTACTTCTAAAGTCAATTTATTATTGATAAAAAATTCTGCATTTTTGACCCATTCAGTTTTTTCAATAAATTGCTCTAACTCCGTTAAATTAATTTTTTCAATTGGTATGCCTACTTGTACGCCTTGGTCATTCAAAATAGATCTTATAGCAATTTCATCCATAAATAAAGCCTGTGCGCTTTCTCCTACTAATTCAACTTGTATATCCTTTAATTGCTTTGCACTTTTAGCTTTCCAAGAAACCACAAAAAGCACAATAAGCCCTGCAGCAGCAATGCTCCAAATAATTCTAATTACTATTTTTTGCCATTGTTTCATGTACTATTTTGTAAGGATGTCTTTAATTTGATTGATACATACATCAATGTCCCCTGCCCCAGCCATCACGATTAACTTGTCTTCTGTAGATGCTGCCCATGCCATGAGTTGTTCTTTTGACATCACTTGTTTCTTCTCAATTGTCATTGCAGACAATAGCATTTCACTTGTCACTCCTGGTATCGGCAATTCTCTGGCTGGATAGATAGGTAATAAAATAACTTCATCTGCTTGATCCAATGTAGCTGAAAAACCAGCAGCTTGATCTTGTGTTCTACTGTATAAATGTGGCTGGAATACTAAAACCATTTTTTGATTAGGGAAAATACTTTTTACACCACTAATCAATGCACTTAGTTCTTCGGGATGATGCGCATAATCATCTATCAATACCTTACTGGCCGTTTTAACTTTATACTCAAATCGACGTTTCACTCCTTTAAAGTCTGCCACTGCTGCGATAATTTTTTCATCCTCAATACCAAGACTCAGCGCTATAGCAATTGCAGCTGTGGCATTTTCTACATTGTGCAATCCGCCCATATTCAATACCACATCTTTAAGTACCCCATTTGGATGCACTAAATCAAAAATATACGCACCGTCCACCACTTTTAATGCGCTTGTATGATAGGAGGCTTTTTCTTGATTGTACCCGTAAGTTGCAATTATTTTATTCGTTACACTTGTATGGACTGTCGTACCTAATTTCTGAATCAAGATCCCTCCAGGTTTAATCTTATCTGCATATTGTCCAAAGGCTTTTAATACTTCTTCTGCTGTGCCATAGATGTCTAAATGATCTGGATCAACAGCTGTGATGACAGCAATATTAGGAGATAACTTTAGAAAGCTTCTATCATATTCATCTGCTTCCACGACGACTACATTTTTTTCGTGACTCCAAAAATTCGTATCGTAATTAGAAGCGATGCCGCCTAAAAATGCATTACAACCATAACCAGTATGTCTTAAAATATGTGCAGTCATTGAAGTAGTAGTCGTTTTACCATGCGTGCCAGCTATGCCAATTGTAAATGCATTTTCTGTTACCCATTGTAAGACATCACTTCGCTTTACCACTAAATAACCGTTGTCTTTAAAGAAATTCAACTCTTTGTGTTCTGCAGGTATAGCTGGAGTATAAACAATGACTGTAGCCTCCTTATCCATTTGACTTAAATCATCTTCAAAATGAATTGAGATACCCTCTAAGCTTAAACTGTCCGTCAATGCAGTGGGTGTTTTGTCATAACCAGATACGACTACCCCTTGTGTATTAAAATACCTAGCCAAGGCGCTCATCCCAATACCGCCGATGCCAATAAAATAAATACGTTTCAAGTTGGTTAGTGGATTCATATCAGTTGTTCTATTTAGATGCTATTTCATGAATAATTTCTGCTGCTATCACCTGATCTGCATGCTTCCAAGCAAATGTTTTAATCTTTGTTTCCATCTCGTTCACCAAATTTTTGTTCGCCATTAATTTTTCAATCATAGGAAGCAATTCGATTATAACATTTTTATCTGCAATCATTTGTGCTGCATTTTCTTTTACCAACACTTCTGCATTAAAAGTCTGATGGTCTTCTGCTGCATGAGGATAGGGTACAAAAATGCATCCTTTACCAGACATGGCTATTTCTGCCACTGCCATCGCACCTGAACGACTTACAACCAAGTCGGCGGCGGCATAAGCAGCACTCATGTCATTGATAAAACTATCTACATACACATTTCCAAATTCTTTTGCTGCCGTATTATATGTTGCTGCATTCGGCTTTCCAGTCTGCCAAATTAATTGAAGACCCATCTTCTCAAATGCTTGTAAATTTTGTTGAATCGCTTGATTGATAGAAGCCGCTCCCAAGCTGCCTCCAATAATTAATAATGTTGTATGATTGGGCAACAATCCAAATTGTAACAATGCAGCTTCTTTAGCTATGCCGCCCTCTGCAATATTTTGTCTTACTGGATTGCCTGTAATCTGTATCTTCTTAAATGGAAAAAAAGCTTCCATGCCTTTTGTACCAGTAAATATCTTAGTAGCTTGTTTACCTAACCACTGATTGGCTTTCCCTGCAAATGCATTCGCTTCATGAATGAAAGTTGGTATCCCCTTTGCTTGTGCGTATTTTAAAACAGGGAAACTTGAATAGCCCCCTACTCCAAATACAGCATTAGGTTTAAATTGGTTGAAGATTGTTTTAACTTGAATAAAACTTTTAATCAACTTGAATGGTAAAGTCAAATTTTTAAAGATATTTTGTCTATTCAACCCTGCAATTGTTAACCCAACTATTTCATACCCTGCCTGAGGCACTTTCTCCATTTCCATTTTCCCTTGAGCACCTACAAATAAGATGGTCGCATCTGGTTGCAATTTTTGAATTGCTTGTGCAACAGCAATTGCTGGGAAAATATGTCCGCCAGTTCCACCACCAGCAATGATGATGCGCAAAGGAGTAGGTGCTTGATTAGGCATTAACTGGCTCAATATTTTCGTTAGGAATTTCAATTTCTGTTTCAACCGGTGCCTTACCTTCCATTTGCTCCACATTTCTTGCAACACTTAATATCAAACCAATTGAGCAACAGGTAAAAATAAAAGAGCTTCCGCCCATGCTTAACAACGGCAAAGTCACTCCAGTCACAGGCACAATGGCCACATTCACTGCCATATTTGCCACTGCTTGAATGATTAGTGTAAAGCTTAACCCCAGTGCTAAAAAAGCACCAAATGCATAAGGACACTTTCTAAATATTCGGATACATCTAAATAAAAATACGAGATAAATAAAAATAATGAATGCGCCTCCCATTAATCCATACTCTTCGATAATCACTGCATAAATAAAATCATTATATGCCTGTGGTAAAAAATTCCTTTGTTGACTATTCCCCGGACCTAGTCCAACAAAAATACCACCATTGGCAATAGCAATTTTTGCTTGTTGCACTTGATACGGTACTTCATTGTCTTTCGCATACATGAAATCCTGAACACGATTCACCCAAGTTCCAAATCGTCCCCAGTTTTTTAAGGACTCTGCAACAACTGGTTTACTTGCATCAATCGTACCTTGATTGGATTTGTGTGTAGCAATTGCTACACTAATAATGATCACTATAGGAATCATGGCTACTCCAATAGTCAATAAAATATGTTTAAAACTAACTCTTCCGATAAATAATAAAAGCAAAGAGGTTGCACCAGTTAATAATGCGTTTGATAAATTGGCAGGCATGATTAAACCACAGATAATGAATACTGGAATAATTACTGGCAAAAACCCTTTCTTAAAATCCTTGATCACTTCTTGCTTCTTGCTTAATACTTTAGATAAATACATGAATAAAGCCAGTTTAGCCACATCACTACTTTGAATGGTTAAATTAATAATGGGCAATTTTATCCACCTGCTACCTTCATTAATTTTAGCACCAAAAAATAATGTATATACCAATAAAGGCACGGAAAGCATAAATAAAATAGTTGCCACCCGTGAGAAAACTGTATAATTAACTCTATGTAAACCAAATACCACTAATAAACCAATTAAAGTAAATACGATTTGTTTAAACAAATAAAAACTTGTGTTACCTCGATACATTTTATAGGCCAATGAGCCTGTTGCACTATATACGACCAATATAGAGATCAATGATAATAATATGACTAACCCCCAGATATATTTATCCCCTCTAGTTCGTTGGTCTAGATGTTCCCTCATCCCTCCAATAGAAGGCATTTGAGAAAATAACTTATCTGTGGTTTCTTTGAACATGATTATAATTCTTTTACGCTTTCTTTAAATTGTTGTCCTCTGTCTTCATAATTTTTAAATAAATCAAAACTTGCACAAGCAGGACTCAATAACACTACATCTCCTTTTTCAGCTAATTTAAAAGAAGCATTTACTGCTTTTTTTGCAGAATCAACTTCAATAATATGATCTACTTTGCCTTTAAAGAATTCAATTAATTTTGCATTATCTGTACCCATACAAACAATGGCTTTTACTTTTTCTTTTACCAAGTCTGCTACTAAAGCATAATCATTCCCTTTGTCTACACCTCCTAGAATCAAAATAGTAGGCTTTTGCATACTTTCTAAAGCATACCAAGTACTATTGACATTGGTTGCCTTACTGTCATTGATGAAATCTACCCCTTTTACAGTAGCAACAAATTCCATTCTATGTTCTAAGCTGTGGAAATTGCTTACTGCTTCTCGAATTTTTTCTTTTCGGATTCCTAAAGTGCTTGCAGCAATGCTAGCAGCCATGGTGTTGTAAGCATTATGTTTACCTTTTAAAGCAAAATCATAAATACTCATAGTCACTCTTTCTTCTTGGATTTTTAACATCATTTGATCATTCTTGATGTAGCCGCCTTTTTTTAATTCTTGTTTCATAGAAAATGGTAGTAGGTTAGTATATGTAGTTAGTAGTTCTAATTGTTTTAAGATGACCTCGTCGTCAATGCAATAAATAAAGCAGTCTTTTTCTGTCTGATTCTCAATAATTCTAAACTTGCTTTTGATATAATATTCAAATTGGTAATTGTATCTGTCTAAATGATCTTCGGTGATATTTAATAGAATCGCAATATCAGGTCTAAAGTTTTTGATGTCATCTAACTGGAAAGAACTTACTTCAATGACATACAACTTTTTTGGGTCAACTGCAATTTGTCTTGCAAAAGAGAAACCAATATTACCCACAATGGCTACATCTTGATCTGCCACTTTGCAGATATGGTATAATAAAGAGGTTGTTGTTGTTTTACCATTACTTCCTGTAATTGCAACAATTTTACTATTGCCTTTATACCTATAGCCAAATTCAATTTCACTAATAACAGGAATCCCCTTTGCACGTATTGCTTTTACCAATTCATTCTTCTCTGGGATGCCTGGACTTTTCATCACTTCGTCTGCAGCCAAAATTCTTTCAACATCATGCGAACCAGATTCAAATGGAATAGCATTAGCTTCTAGTTCTGCTTGATAGATTGGTTTGATAGCACTTGCATCGGACACAAATACATTATATCCTTGTTGCTTAGCTAATAAGGCAGTACCAACACCGCTTTCTCCTGCCCCTAATATGACAATCTTTGTAGCCAATTTATCGTGTTTTTAAGGTTAGAATAGAAGTGATAACTAATAGTATTGTAATGATCCAAAAGCGAACAGCAATTTTACTTTCGTGAAAACCTTTCTTTTGATAGTGATGATGCAGAGGACTCATCAAAAACACACGACGGCCTTCTCCATATTTTTTCTTGGTGTACTTAAAGTAGCCTACCTGAATAATCACACTTAAATTTTCAATTAAAAACACGCCACAGAAAATCGGAATTAATAATTCCTTACGCACAATAATGGCCAAGGATGCAATGATACCACCTAAAGCCAAGCTGCCTGTATCTCCCATAAATACCTGTGCTGGATAAGCGTTGTACCATAAAAATCCAATACATGCCCCCACAAATGCTCCAACAAAAATGGACAACTCCCCTAAATTAGGAATGTACATTACATTTAGATAGTCTGCAAAAACATAGTTACCACTTACATATACAAAAACACCCAATGCTGCTCCTATGATCGCGCTAACTCCTGCTGCCAAACCATCTAGACCGTCTGTGATATTCGCACCATTGGATACGGCAGTGATAATAAATGTGACCACTAAAATGTAAACAATCCAAGTGTATTTTTCTGCACCAGGACCCATCCAACTTATAAGTTTACTATAATTAAACTCATGATTCTTAACAAATGGAATGGTTGTGATAGGCGTTTTTACTTTTACAAATCGGCGTTCTTCACCGTTGATGGTTCTAATAACCACATCGGCACCCTTTGCAATTTTTTCACCCTTTGCTAAACTAGCAGCCACATTGGTCGAAATAATTTCACGCTCAACGGTAACAGCATTGCTAAAATACAATGTCACACCAATGATAATGCCTAATCCAACTTGACCTATGACTTTAGAAATGCCTGCCAATCCATCGCTATTCTTCTTTTTATAAGATTCTCCCTTTTCTTGCGCATCTTTTCTTGCACGAATTTTAAAATAATCATCTAAAAATCCAATGATACCAAGCCATACTGTACAAAGAATCATCAATCGGATATACACTTTGTCTAAGTTGGCAAATAATAAAGTAGGTATCAAGACACTCATTAAGATAATGATGCCGCCCATTGTTGGTGTTCCCTTTTTTTGTTGCTCTCCCGCTAATCCTAATTCTCTTACACTTTCGCCAATTTGTTTTTTCTGTAAAAACAAAATCATTTTTTTACCATATACAGTCGCTATAAACAAAGACAATAAAATCGCCATAGCAATTCTAAAAGTCAAAAACTGAAACATACCAGTACCAGGTATATCAAATGACTTGTCTAACCATGAAAATAATTGATACAGCATAGCAAATTATTTAGCGAATGAGTTGAAAATGTTTTGTAAAATTTGTTTATCGTCAAAATCAGATTTAACCCCTTTAATATCTTGGTATTTCTCATGTCCCTTCCCTGCAATCAAAATAATATCACCTGGTTTTGAAAAATTGACAGCAGCCTTGATGGCTTCATATCGATCTACAATGTTGACATATTTTCTTTTTGCTGCACTACTTAATCCCATCTCCATGTCTTTGATGATCTGATTTGGATCTTCGGAACGAGGATTGTCACTCGTGAAAATGACTTTATCACTTAAGTCACAAGCTACCTGCCCCATGACTGGTCTTTTAGTTTTATCTCTATCTCCACCACAACCCACCACTGTAATCACGGTCTCTCCCCCTTTCTTTAATTTCGCAATAGTCTCCAATACATTTTGTAAAGCATCTGGGGTATGGGCATAGTCCACAATACCAATTGAGCCTTCATCGCTAATGATATAATCAAATCTGCCTTCTGCACCAGTTAAAGCACTTAGAACAGTCAACACTGTTTCTGATTGCTCCCCTAGTTGAATTGCAATGCCATATACAGCTAAAAAATTATAAGCATTAAATGTGCCTATCAATCTGCAATGCACTTCCACTTCGTTGACATTCAATACCAATCCAGTTAACTGATTTTCTAAAATTTTCCCTTTATAGGTAGCTGGTGCATGTAATGCATAACTGAACTGTTTTGCTTTTGTGTTTGCTAGCATGACTGCACCATTTGAATCATCTAAATTGGTAATTGCAAAAGCGTTTGTACCTAAGTGATCAAAAAAAGCTTTTTTAACACGAACATATTCTTCGAATGTTTCGTGGTAGTCCAAATGATCATGTGTGATATTCGTAAATGCAGCACCAGTAAATTGCAAACCTGTAATACGATGTTGGTGTATTGCATGACTGCTGCACTCCATAAATACATGTGAACAACCAGCCTCTTCCATTTCTGCTAACAAAGCATTTAAACGAATGGCGTCTGGTGTTGTATGTGTTGCTGGAATAATACGATCTCCAATTTGATTTTGAACTGTACTCACTAGGCCGCAAGTATACCCCATCTCAGAAAACAACTTAAACAATAAAGTAGCTACAGTCGTTTTACCATTGGTGCCTGTCACACCCACTAATTTAATTTTAGTAGACGGCTGACCATAAAATTGATGCGCCATTAAGGCAACTGCCTCGTGTGTATTGGCTACAACGATATAAGTAATGCCCTCTATTTGTTGCAACAGTAATTGTTCGCAAACAATTACTGTTGCACCTTTTTCGATTGCGGTTTCGATAAATTGATGGCCATCTACTTGAACACCTTTGATAGCAATGAATGCTGTTCCTTGCTGAACCAATCTAGAATCAATTTGTAAGTCAAGAATCTCTTGATTCGTTGAACCTATGACTTCTCTCAAAGCAACGCCAAATAAAATATGTTGTAATGATGTTGTCATATAATTAATTCAGTTCTATCGTTATTTGTTGACCTCTTTGAATATATTGTCCTTGTATAATACTTTGGCGAATCACTTTTCCTTTACCATTGCATTTAACAATCAATCCTTTTTTCTCGCATAACCATAAAGCATCTTTTAGTTTCATACCACTGATATCTGGCATGGTGCTATCCGAAGCCATTTGTAATTGTTGACCTGCTTTTAAACTCCTTCCAGCGCCTTGTATATTTGCCCAGTCTGCATTATTTGGAGTTGAATCCTGATAGGGCATAGACAACTGTTTTGAAATTGCTTTCAATGAAGTTTTTGCAACGGTATAGTTGAATAATTGAGAATCTTTTAAATTGAAACTAGGCGCTTTGTCAATTTTATTCTGGATATAGGTCACATATAACCTATCAGCAATCTCTTTGAATACAGGTCCAGCCACTGCAGCGCCATAAAACGGATAAGCATGTGGTTTGTTTTTAATGATGACCACAATGGTATATTGAGGATTGTCTGCTGGAAAATAGCCTGCAAATGAAGATTGATAAATTTTATCATCATAACCTTTATTGCCATTTGCAACTAAGGCCGTCCCGGTCTTTCCTGCAACTTTATAAGGACTATTTTTAAATAAGGTTTTACCTGTGCCATTGATACAAACGCCTTCTAATGCTATTTGAGCAGCCTTAATTGTAGCTGGGCTGTATACTTGAGCATTGTATACTTTTGGAGAAATTGTTTTAATAATTTTGCCTTCTTCTTGTATACTATTGACTAAATATGGTCGCATCATCATCCCGTTATTCGCTACCATATTATACACTGTTAATGTTTGTATTGGCGCAATCGCAATATTGTAACCAAAGGCCATCCAAGGTAAAGTTGTAGGGCCCCATAATTTATCGCCAGGTCTTGTAATTTGAGGACGACGCTCCCCTACTAAATCAATTCCTGATAAAGAATCCAATCTTAATCTTGTAAGGTGCTTGAAATAAGCGGATGTATTATTCGTATAATTATTCACTGCAATTTTTGCCATGCCCACATTTGAACTTTCTTCAAATGCCTCTAGCACTGTCGCTTGAAATTTGCCATGCTTTTCTGAATCATATACCGTTCTGCCTGCGACCTTCCAAACACCCCCTTCTAAATTGATAGAAGTATTTAAAGTCACTTTGCCATCTTCTATTGCTTGCATTAAAGTCACCAATTTAAAAGTAGATCCTGGCTCGGTTGGTGTGATGGCATAATTTAAATCTTCTGCATAATAGCCGTCTCTTATCTTTCCTAAATTTGCAATCGCTTTGATCTTTCCAGTTTTCACTTCCATCACCATCGCTACGCCGTGTTGCGCTTCGTTACTTATCATCATTTTCATCAATGCATTGGTCGTGACTTCTTGTATATAAACATCTAGTGTACTCACAATATCTTTTCCAGTTTCCGGTTCAATTTCAAATTCTCCCTCTTGCACTGGAACGGTTACGCCACCTGCAATAGCGCGAACTAATTGCTTCCCATTACGGCCGTTCAATACGGTATCGTAGGATAATTCTAAGCCCACTTTATTTTGATCTCTCGCTAACCCTATGGTTCTATATCCCATATTTTGATAAGGATTCAAACGAATATTTCTTTCTTGAGCAATAAATCCACTCTTGTATCTTCCTAAACGAAACAATGGGAACTTAGCCATTTGTAAATACTGCTTATACCCTACTTTTTTTCTTAATTCATAATTTGGCTCCTTTGCCTCAAAAGCCTTCGTGAGCGCATCTTTATAGGTACTAGAAGATTGATCCTGGAATAAATCAGCTAAAGCAAGACTTAATGAATCTATATTTTCTCTAAAAGCTTTGCCCCCTTTTTCGTGCAAAGGATCTACTCTAAAATCAATATAAATATCGAACTGAGGCACATTGGTACTTAACATCTGTCCATCTTCACTATAAATTGTACCTCTATCTGCAGGAATTTCGACAATACGTTGGTGTAAACTGTCACTTAAACCTCTCCAATAAGCACCTTGTACTTGTTGAATATAAAATGCCTTGCCTAAAATACAAATACAAACAAGTACAACTAAAATATAGCTTAAGTAAACTCTCCAAAGTATGTCGCGTTTTACATCCATTATTTAGCTTTATTTATTTCGTTATTTAATTCAAATCGCTTTTCTAATGGGATGCGGATAGACATCTCCTTAGCAATTTGCAAGCCATAAGGCGCCATTGCTTTTTCAATATTGATTGCTTCACTCTTAAGCATTAAATCTGCTTTGAGCGTTTTATACTCAAATTGTAATTGCTTAATTTCTTTCTTAGTGGTGTTGATTTTACGGATTGTCTTGTCCGTCAAGTGTCCATTAGCGATATAAAGTATCGCTAGTACTGCCAAGAACAAAAAGTAACTAATGTTCATGACAATCCATTCGTAGTTAAGTATGCTAATGATAGCAGACTTAGGGTTGTTTTTTACAGGTACGGACATACGGTTTATACTCTTTCAGCAGCGCGCAATTTTGCGCTTCTGCTTCGATTGTTTTCTTTCATCTCTTTTTCAGAAGCCACAACAGGTTTTTTTGTTATGATCTTCCAAAGCACTTCTTTCTTAATCGAAAGAAATGGGTTGGTCACATCGTCTTCATCAGGTCCTACTTTGAATGCATTTTTCACCATACGATCTTCGATAGAGTGGAATGTAATAATCACTGCTCTTCCACCTTCTTTAATGACATCTGGTAATTGTGCTAAAAATTCATTCAACACAATCATCTCCTCGTTCACTTCCATTCGGATAGCCTGGAACACTTGTGCCCAATATTTATTTGGATTTCCTTTTACTACTGGCGCAATTAAAGTTTTAAAATCTTGTACGGTAGATAAGTTTAATAAACGTCTTTGTGTGACAATATGCTTCGCTAGGGTCTTAGCGTTGGTGACTTCACCATATTGCTCAAACATTTTATGTAGTGCTGCTTCTGTATAACTATCTATAATTTGCGCTGCTGTTCTTGTTTGACGTTGATCCATTCTCATATCAAAGGGACCGTCAAAACGAATAGAAAAACCTCTTGAACCTTCATCAAATTGATGGCTACTTACGCCTAAATCGGCTAATACACCATCCACTTTATCAATTTTGTTCAAGCGAAGGAATCGTTGTATGTACCTAAAATTTTCAGGTATAAAAACAATTCGATCATCATCCGGTAAGTTCTTCTTAGCATCTGCATCTTGATCAAAAGCAATGAGTTTTCCTTTCGGGCCCAACTTTGATAAAATGCCTCTGCTATGTCCTCCTCCACCAAAAGTGGCATCAACATAAATACCATCCGGTATAATATTTAGATGCGCAATGGTTTCTTGAAATAAAACAGGTATATGGTAATCTGTGTTTAAGTTGGATGTAGGGTAAGTCATCTTCCTTAATCTTGATTTTTAATACCTGCCATTACTTCCTGCGCTAGATTGCTAAATGCATCTGCAGAGAAATCCTCAAAGAGCTGTTTATAAGTACTCGCATCCCAAATTTCAAAACGATCCAATGCAGCCGCTAATACTATTTCTTTACCAGGTAATGCAAACTCTCTTAAAGTTGGAGGCAGTAATAAACGGCCTGCACCATCCAACTCAACTTCAGTTGCACCACCCAAGAACTGACGACGGAATTGTCTCACTTTGGGATCAAAGTCATTCAATTGGCTAATTCTGTCCAAAATCGCCTGCCAGCTTTTCAACGGGTAAAGTGTCAAGCACTTTTCAAATCCTCTACTTACGATAAAGCGCGTCTCTCCTTCTGCCAGCTGCTTTTTCAAGCTACCTGGAACTAGGAAACGGCCTTTAGCGTCTATAGTTGATTGATATTCTCCGTGAAATCCTGTCATTTGTTAATAATTTGGTCTTTATTTTACCACTTGTTCACACAAAATAACACTTTTTACCACTTTTCTAGGCCAAACAGGCCCTTCTAGTTTTCCACAAGAAATGAACCGAGCTAATAGGCTTACTAGGATTGAATTTCAGGTGATTTTAGCCTATTTTCTAAAATTAGGAGTGTTAAGAGCTGTGGATAACCCATTTTTGAGGGTTTATAAGCTGTGGATTCGCCTAAATCATGGCATATCAAAGGGTTTTGTTATTTTTACGGCATGAAAATGGCCGATTTTGATTACGATTTACCTGATGAGCGCATTGCCTATACTCCAGCAGCGAACAGATCGGATAGCAAAATTTTAGTTTGGGACCAAACAATTATAGCCGAAGGACAATACAAGGATATCGCAGATTACATTCCAAAAGGACATAGTCTTTTTTTTAACAATAGTAAGGTGATTGCAGCTAGGATTTTATTTGATAAATCAAATGGCCTAAATGATTTAGAAACTTTACCCACTTTAGAGGCAACAAATAGTAGGAAAAATAAAATAGAAATTTTTTGTCTTGAACCAACTGCCGAATTCACACCAGTGCAATTAGCAATGCAAGCCACCAATCAAGTTTCATGGAAATGTTTGGTAGGCGGTGCGAAAAAATGGAAGACGGAATTTTTACAGAAGGAATTGTTTTATGATGGCATAAGCCTTCTTTTATCTGCAAAAAAAATAGCGCAAGAAGAAGGGCATTTTATCATTGAATTTTCTTGGGATCATCCTACAATTGTGTTCTCTGAAATCATTGCACTCGTTGGTCAGATCCCTTTGCCTCCTTATATACAAAGGGCCACTACTGAAACCGATAAGGATCGTTACCAAACAACCTATGCAACTGCAGAGGGATCTGTGGCAGCCCCAACAGCTGGATTACACTTTGATGAAAATGTATTTAACACATTAAAAGTAAAAGGGATTGATCATAAATTTATTACACTACATGTTGGCGCAGGAACATTTATGCCAGTCAAAGTAGAGGACTATCATGACCATTTAATGCATGCAGAATTTATTGATGTAGACCTGCAAACTATCAATTACTTAGCCAACACTTCCAACAAGATTATAGCAGTTGGAACAACTTCACTAAGGACTTTAGAGTCTCTATATTGGTTAGCAATTAAAATAATGCATGCCCCAGGAACTGATATCAATGAAATCAATTTATTGCAATGGGAAGCCTATACTTTGGAGGCACATAATACAACTGTACAGCAAGCGATGCAATTTTTAAAAGAATGGATGCTTCAGAAAAAATTAAATACGCTCATTGCAACCACACAATTGATGGTCAAGCCTGGATATCAATTTAAAATTTGTAAAGGATTGATTACGAATTTTCATCAGCCTAAGTCTACCCTCTTGTTAATCATTGCTGCCATTGCTGGAGACCAATGGAAATCCGTCTACGCGCATGCGCTAGCAAATGAATACCGATTTCTTAGTTATGGAGACGGCTGTTTATTTTGGTTGAATCATCGGTAGACTAATTTCAACCTTAGTGCCTCGGTCTAGCTCACTGGTGACTTGTATAGTGCCTTTGTGCATGTCAATAACCCATTTTACATAGCTCATACCCAATCCAAATCCTTTGACATTGTGGATATTCCCTGCATGAGCACGGTAGAACTTTTCAAAAATATGTTTCACCGTATCTGGACTCATCCCAATCCCTTTATCCTCAATCGTAATGACCATTTTATTGGAAACTGTTTTTGTTTTGATTGTTATATCAATTTCAGACTTAGCATACTTAATGGCATTGTCGATTAAATTGGATAAAACATGTAAAAAATATTCTTCATCAATCCAGATTTCAGAAGGAACTGCTTCAAAATGTGTATGCACAGCAGAAGGCTTTCCTTCTAACTGCAATTTAAAACTTTCAATAATACCTTGAATAAGGTCATCCATATTGACTAATTGCCTATGAATCTCATTTTCTTTTTTCTCTAACTGAGCAGCCTGTAAAATAGTTTCTACATGCTTATTCATACGAACATTTTCCTCCTTAATGATGGAGCTAAAATAATCTACAGATGCAGCATCGGCTTGCACTTTAGCTGATTTAAGTGCATCCACCGCAAGCGAAATCGTTGCTAATGGCGTCTTGAGCTCATGGGTCATATTATTAATGAAATCACTTTTAATTTCACTCAGCTTCCTTTGTTTGATCAATGACCTAATTGTAATTAAAAAGGCGGCTAATACAATGATGATGAATAAGAATGCCCCAAATACAACCCACTGTAAAGTTTTAAACAAATAAGCATTGACATTCGGGATAATAATGATCAGCGTTTCAAAAGGG
>CAINOI010000071.1 GCA_903851465.1 uncultured Bacteroidota bacterium | reverse complement strand
GGACGAATTTCTTTAACTAAATTCATCATGACATTTGTTTCTGGCTCGGAAGCAGGACTAGCACCTCGGTAATCTTGAGCAAATTTTGATCCACTTGATCCATTACAAGATCCCCAAGCGTAAGGATAGTTGCGGTTAATATCCACCCCGTAATCTTCCCGGGCATTTTTTCTCCACATAGAATTATTGGACCAAACGATATTATTTCCATCCACATTGAACATCGGAAGAACCCAAATTTCATTTGAGTCTACCCAATGAGTAATTTGAGAATTTTTTCCATATCCCTCTAGGAGAGTTTGAATAATATCTAAAGCAACTTCTGGCCCCATAACTTCACGAGCGTGGTGCATTCCATTGAAGAGGACACTTGGTTTAGTGGCAAAATGTTTAGCAGCTTCTTTTGAAATTTTTTGTTGCGATAGTTTAGAGGCGATTGTATTTTTAACCGGTTCAACAGGATTGCCTGCACCGCTCACTCTCATTGCCTGATATACAAACGCTCTTCCGCTTAAAGGATCTCTGATGGCACCACCAATACAAGTGGCAGCACCACCAAAGGGCTCTATCTCTGTAGGATGATTATGAGTTTCATTTTTAAAGAGCAACAACCACTTTTCATTTTCTCCATTCACATCTACATCAACCTCAATAGTAGCGGCATTGTTTTCTTTAGAACGATGATATTGTGGAAGCTGGTTTTTAGAAAGAAAATATTTAGGCAAAATAGTACCAAGCTCCATTAAGGTGATGGGTGTATTTTCCTTTCCAACTTCTTTTTTTATTTTTTGATAGTTGTTGAAAGTAGCTTCTAATTCATTTTTATAAGCACCTTCAAATTTGATGTTGTTAAGGTGTGTTAAAAAAGTAGTGTGTCTGCAATGATCACTCCAATAAGTGTCGAGCGCTTTTATTTCTGTAATCGTTGGATTTCTATTTTCATCGATAAAATAGTTTTGAATACAAAATAGATCTTCAATATCAATAGACAATCTGTTAGATTTCAAAAACAATTCCAATGCTGATTTATCAAAGTTGATAAAACCTTCAATTGTCAATACTGGAGCGGGTTCCTGTACTATCGGTTTTTCAAGCAACAACAAATCTTTTTCTCTTGAATCAACAGTATTGATTAAATGTTTTTTTATGATACTGATATCTTCACCATTGATTTCGTCAAGTCCGATTACCTGTGATGTTTGAATATAAGTGTTGTTGTGTTCTAACAACAATTGACAACACTGCATGGCAGCATCGGCTCTCAAATCAAATTGTCCGGGCAAGTATTCAATTGCAATAGTTTGTTTGTGTACTGGAAGTTCAAACAAACATTCTTCAATAACAGGATCGGTAAAAACAGAAGGGATGATGATTTTTAATTCTTCTTCTGTGGTATTGAAAATATCGTAAGTAGAATATACTTTGATTTTCGCGGAGACTCCTACTTGATTGAGCTCACGTTGAAGTACATCGGTTTTTACATCAAATCCATTTTGTTTTTTTATGTAAATACGTGTGTTCAATGAATAGAGTTTAACACACAAATGAATGCAACAGCACTGCCGCGAGCAGCATTCACTTGTAGTAGTTTATTTATGGTAAACTTTAGAAACGCTCAACCTTATTATGAGCATATACAAGTTTTATTTCCCAATATTGTATCGGTACGCAAAAGTATTAAAAACGATTTGACTTCCGAAATCAAATAGACAAATAGTTGAAGAATTTTTCAGTTCACTCAACTTTTCAAATTTCATGGCAAGCGTCATTTAATTAAAATGATAGTTTCAACAGATGCAGTATCAAATTGTTGACAGCAGAATCCACGCCTTTCAGCCTCAATGATAAAAATATCGGATTTATTGAATATGTATTGCAGGTCTTTTCAGGAATCTCATTAGAAGATATCACAACTTCTTACAGCGGTTAAATATTTTTCTATTTCAAGTTCAGGCTGAGTTGAAGCATACAAACCTCTACCAATAATTAAAAAATCGGAGCGCAATGTTTCTATTACAAATTCAGGAGTGTTGTATTGCTGTCCTTTATCATCTCCTTTAACCGCTAAATTCACTCCAGGCGTAAATTTC
>CAINOI010000070.1 GCA_903851465.1 uncultured Bacteroidota bacterium | reverse complement strand
TTGCTTTAAAATCAAAATCATGATCATCTGTACCTGGAGTGAAACGAATCTCTTTAATTTCTGATTGCTTTGAGTTCGCTTTCATCTCTTTTTCTTTACGCTTTTTCTCGTAAAGAAACTTTTTGTAATCAATGACTTTACATACTGGTGGATTGGCTGTTGGAGAAATCTCTACTAAGTCTAAACCTTGGTCTGCAGCTATTTTTAGCGCATCTTGTGTGTTGTAAACGCCTACGGTGATATTGTCACCAACCAGTCGTATTTCTGGTACTCTAATACGATCATTGATACGGTGCTCAGGTTCTTGTTGTCTTTGAAACCTTGGGTTAAATCTTGGTCCTCTGTTCGGTAATGCCATTAATTGTTAAAACGTTGTTTAAGTTTGTAAAGATAGTCAATGTTATGCTTCAGGTGCTTTTCTTTCGACTATTTCTTGATGGATCTGAGAAATAAAGGCAGTTTTATCCATCATACCTAAATCTCCTTTGCCTTGTCTTCTGATAGATAATTGACCCTCAGTCGTCTCTTTCTCTCCAATAACCAGCATATATGGTACTTTCATTAATTCGGTATCACGGATTTTTTTACCAATTTTTTCGTTTCTATCATCAATCTCGGCACGAACCCCTGCTTTGCGCAATTCCGCCAACACTTCTTGTGCATAAGGCATGAATTTATCGCTGATTGGAAGGATCTTAGCTTGTAAAGGTGCCAACCATACCGGGAATTTACCCGCATAATGCTCTAATAAGAAACCAATAAATCTTTCATGCGTTCCTAAAGGTGCACGGTGAATAATCAATGGCGTTTCGGGCTCATTGTCTTTATTAGTGAAACTTAGATTGAACCTTTTTCCTTGCGCAAAATCCACTTGATTGGTCGCCAATGTAAACTCACGGCCAATAATACTCCAAATTTGAACATCAATTTTTGGGCCATAGAAAGCCCCTTCATCCTGTACTTCGACAAATGGGGTTCCTGTTTCAATTAATACCTCGCGCACCATTTGTTCTGTCTCTAACCACAGCTGAGGTTCGTTGATGTATTTCTGACCCAATTTAGCAGGATCATGCAAACTTAAACGCATTACATATTTGTCGATTCCGAAAATATTAAAATACTTCAAGTACATGTCGTTCACCGCTCTAAATTCTTGCGCAAATTGTTCTTTAGTACAATAAATATGTGCATCATTCATGTGCAAACATCGTACACGCATCAATCCAAATAACTCACCCGATTGCTCATAACGATAACAAGTACCATACTCTGCAAGCCTTAGTGGCATGTCTTTGTAGCTCTTTGGTTCTGCATCAAATATTTTATGGTGATGCGGGCAATTCATTGCTTTCAAATAATATTTTGTGCCGTCCAATTCCATTGGAGGGAACATACTATCTTGATAATAAGGCAAGTGACCACTTGTAATATACATGCTTTCTTTAGCGATATGTGGTGTCACCACACGCTTGTAACCAGCCGCTTCTTCGGTCTCTTTTGCAAGCCGCTCTAGCTCTTCTATAATGATGGTGCCATTGGGCATCCACAAAGGAAGTCCCGGTCCAACATCATCATCCATCGTATAAATGCCTAATTCTTTTCCTAATTTTCTGTGGTCTCTTTTCTTTGCCTCTTCTAATAATAACAAGTACTCATCCAATTCTTTCTGGTTCGGGAAAGTCACCCCATAGACACGGGTCAACATTTTATTTTTTTCATCCCCTTTCCAAAACGCACCAGCAATATTGGTAATTTTAATGGCTTTAATCGCACTTGTATTTGGGATATGAGGTCCACGACATAAATCTGTAAAACCACCTTGTGTATAAAAAGTAATGGTCCCGTCTTCCAATCCAGACAATAAATCTAGTTTGTATTCATCCCCCTTCTCGGTGAAATAAGCAACAGCTTCGGGCTTGGACATTTCCTTACGAATATAGTCATTGGCTTTTTTTGCCAATTCATTCATTTTCTGCTCCAATAAAACTACATCTTCCTCTTTAATGGACTTTCCTCCTAAATCGATATCATAATAAAACCCTTTTTCTAAAGCGGGTCCTACCCAAAATTTAGCTCCTGGAAACTGCATTTCTACCGCTTCTGCAAGCAAATGGGCGGAGGAATGCCAGAAGGTATTTTTGCCATCGGCGTCATCCCAGGTTAATAATTTTAAAGCAGCATCCTTGTTAATTGGACGCGTTGCATCCCAAACTTCCCCATCGATAGAAGCTGCCAATACTTTTTTTGCTAAGCCTTCACTAATTGACTTAGCGATACCTAAAGCAGTGATCCCTTTTTCATAGGAACGAACTGCGCCGTCTGGAAATTGAATTTGAACCATGTTTGTACAATAAATATATGATGACAAAGATAACAAAAAAAAGGATGCTTGTTTATACTTAGATTAATACTTAAATTTAAAGTTCTAACCATTTTATGACAAGGCCGACCCTACTCCTCTTTTTATGTATCTTTTTTACCCAATTAAGTGCTCAAAACTTAACTGGCAAATGGCAAGGTAGTTTTATTGCCAACGGAGATGCGTTAATCAATAATTTCACCTACGAACTGGTGATTAAGGAAAATGCAAGTCATCAGATTACAGCACAAACCATTACCAAGAAAGGCGATCAATTTTATGCAAGTGCTTTTGCTATAGGAAGCCATAGTCAGCGTACTCAGTTAGTACAAATTAATGAAACTAGTTTTGATCAATTAAAAATAGCCAATGAACTAGAAGCTTGTTTGATGTCTAATTTTTTGACCTATAAAAATGTAGATGGTCATGAAATTTTAGAAGGCACTTATATGTCTTCGGTAGTTGATGGTAAAAGAAATTGTGGAAGCGGGAAAGTTTTTTTAGAAAAAGCACCTAGTCTATTAAGTTATAAAAATAATAAAACAGAAAAGAAAAATATTGACACGCAAAAAACGAAACTAGCAATGACTCAAAATGTGCAGTCAAAAAATAAGCCCTCAACGGCATTGATTCGGAAATTAAATATGACAGATTTAAATAAGAATGCATCTAATTCTACTACTAAATTAATTGCATCTGCAGAAAAAAATAATACAAGAACGACTGTAAACTCAATAATAGAAGCCACTACAGACGAAGTAATTGCAGAAAGTGAAACCACTTCTGCAAGTTCAACGACTCAAAATACAATGCGCAATCAACCCATCAATTTGCCTTGGGTGCTTGTGGGTAGAGAAAATAAATTAGTACAAAGAATCATCACGAATAATAAACAAATTAGCATCGATTTATTTGATAATGGAACGATTGACAATGATACCATCATTGTTTTTGATAATAAAAAATTATTGGTTAACAAGAAAAGATTAAGTTATAAATCTATTCATCTTGAATTTGATTTTACCGAAAACATGAGGGAACACGAAGTCATCATTGTAGCACATAATATGGGCACCGTACCACCCAATACTGCATTGCTTTTATATAAAGATGGTAAAAGTAGACAAGAATATTTTATTACTTCAACTAATAAAATCAATGCAAAAATATTGTTTGTCTATGAGCCTCCGATATTGGATTAGCTGCTATTTTAACTCCTGTAAAACTTGAACTGGATTGTAGATTAAAGCCCCCTCATTTTTGAATGGGTTCTTGCTTTTATTTTTAAGTCCCATCCAATGACATTCATCATTGTCACTGAAAATATAGATAGTTTGCTTTTGATAGCCAATAGCTGCTAAAAAATCAACCCATTGCAAGCTTAACATTTGTGCCCCTTTGATGCGTTCCTCTGGATTAGATTCCATTAAAATAGCAGTCATTTCGTATTGTATATTGATTAACCCTTGCACAGCCGCATTATTGGTGGCAGTATCAAGGGATAAATCTTGTTGGATCAGGCTATCCGCTAACAAAATCATATTTGAACCATATAATTCCAAATCTGCACTATCCTCCACTTGCAAATGTGCCAAGACTGCAAAATATTGATTCAATAAAGGTTGGATTTGTTGATCTAAATTAGGATCTTGTCTTTCCACAGAAAATTTGGTTACAAGATTAGTTGTTGTCACATTCTCTTTATTACCACAAGCCATTCCGGAAATCATTAAAAGCAGTATGAGCATTCTAGACATAGACATTTTTTTCAAAAATATGCATAAATAGCCACCACAACTCAGTAACTTTGCGCTCAGAATTGAAATAATATGTTAATAGGATTACAAAATGTAACTTTTGAGTTTGGTGCTAGAGCAATCGTAACGGATGCTAGTTGGCATATTCAACCAGGTGAAAGAATAGGATTAATTGGCTATAATGGAACAGGAAAATCAACCCTTTTAAAGCTTTTGGTTGGACAATACACCCCATCAAAAGGTACTGTAGAAAAAGGCAGAGACACTACCATAGGTTATTTGCACCAAGATTTATTGAGTTTTGATACAAGCGAAACCATCACTGAAGTCGCCTTGGGGGCATTTGAAAGAGTGCGTGCATTAGAAAAAGAAATTGAGGCGCTAGGTATCGCATTAGAAGCAAGCCCCGAAGACAATGATATTTTAATCAAATATACAGATGCTTTACATGAATTGGATGTATTAGATGGTTACAATATTGAACATAAAGCAGAAGAAGTATTGCATGGTTTAGGTTTTACAAATAAGGATTTATCGCGTCCTTATAAAGAGTTTAGTGGAGGATGGAGAATGCGTGTGTTATTGGCTAAAATGATTTTACAAGCCCCAGATGTACTGTTACTGGATGAACCTACCAACCACTTAGATTTACCGAGTATTGAATGGTTGGAAAAATATTTATTACACTATAAAGGCAGTGTGGTGATTGTGAGTCACGATAAGTATTTCTTGAATAAAATGGTGAATAAAATTGTTGAAGTATACCAACAACAACTTAATTTTTATACCGGCGATTATGATTATTATGAAGTTGAAAAAGTACAACGAGTAGAGATTCAACAAAGGGCTTTTGAAAATCAACAAGATTATATAAGACAACAAGAGCGATTTATTGAGCGATTTAAAGCCAAGGCTTCTAAAGCAGCACAAGCGCAATCCATTCAAAAAAGATTAGACCGATTAGACGTCATTGAGGATGTACAAATTGAAAGACCCAATATTAGAATCAATTTTGCAGTAGATAAAACCCCAGGAAAAGTCTTAGTAGATTTAAAAGGTGTCAGTAAAAAGTATCCTGCGCAATCTATTTTAGAAAACGCATTTGCAGAGATCGAAAGAGGCGATAAAATTGCCTTAATTGGTGCGAATGGTAAAGGGAAGTCTACCCTACTTAGAATTGTAGCAGGCATGGAAAGCTACGAAGGAGAAAGGGTTTGGGGACATAATGTAGATGAAAGTTTTTATGCGCAGCACCAATTAGAATCATTGAACTTGAACAATACTATTTTACAAGAAGTACAAGAATGTGGTACCAAAAAAACAGATCTAGAACTTCGTGCTTTGTTAGGTTGTTTCTTATTTGGAGGCGATGAGATAGATAAAAAAATTAAAGTATTAAGTGGAGGAGAAAAAGCAAGGGTTGCTTTAACAAAAACCATCATTAGTAAAGCGAATTTTTTAATGCTGGATGAGCCTACCAATCACCTTGACATGGCCACTGTGGAACTATTAGCAGAAGCCTTAACTAAATATGATGGCTCAATTATTTTGGTGAGTCACGATCGTTATTTTATATCAAAAACGGCGAACAAGATTTGGGAAATTGAAGATGAACAAATCATAGAATTCAAAGGAGATTATGCAGAATGGGTTGCATGGAAAGAAAGAATGGCTAAGCAAAAAGCAGCCAATCCAGAAGCCCCTAAACAAGCACCAAAACCTGTCGAAAAAAAAGTTGAGCCAATAGTTGTTGAAGTTAAAGCGGGTCCAATAGACAAAGACCAGCAAAAAATGGTGCAAAAATTACAGAAACAAATTGCACAATTAGAAGAAAAAATGGGGCAAACGCAGTCCGATTTAAAGGCGATAGAACTAAAAATGGCTGACCCAAGCATCTATTCTGACATCGCTGGCTTCCAATTAATAGAAAAAGACTACCAATCCAAACAACAAGGATTGCAACAAATGAATCAGGATTATGACCAATTATTCAACGAATTGTTGGAATTAGAGTCAAAATAGAGGTCGCAATCGTTTGTTATTTATCCGTTTTCGGCAATCATCTGTTAAGTTATTGCTGCATGTAAAAATTCATAAAAGGATAATCAGAATCTGTTCATAAAATCAATGGCGAATTGCTTTCAATTGTTTAAATTTGGGGCTCCATTCTTTTGGTATCCAATTGGTTTACGCTTGTAAATCAATTCATTAAATGACAAATTGAATCAACATGTCTACTAAAAAAGTACATAAAATTGCTGTTTTAACATCTGGTGGTGACGCTCCTGGCATGAATGCTGCTATCAGAGCAGTTGTTAGAACAGGATTATACCACGGATTAGATGTTTTTGGTGTGGTAAGAGGATACAATGGAATGATTGATGATGATATTTATCAAATGGATTCAAGATCGGTGGCCAATATCATCCAAAGAGGTGGAACAATTTTAAAAACAGCAAGAAGCAAGGATTTCTTTGAACCAGAAGGACGTAAGATTGCTTACGAAAATCTTAAAAAAAGAGGCATTGACGGTATCGTTGTCATTGGAGGAGACGGAAGTTTCAAAGGAGCTCAAAAATTTAGCAACGAATTTGATATTCCTTGCATAGGATTGCCTGGTACTATTGATAAAGATATTGCAGGTAGTGATTTTACCATAGGTTTTGATACTGCAGTCAATACTGCCGTAGAAGCGATTGACAAAATCAGAGACACTGCAGACGCACATGATCGTTTATTTGTTGTAGAAGTGATGGGTCGTGACGCAGGCTATATTGCTTTACATAGTGGTATTGCTACTGGTGCCGAAAATATCTTAATCCCTGAATCAAAAACAGATATGGATGCATTGGTTCGCAATTTGACAGAAAAAGAAAAGCGAAAAAAATTAGTCAACTTAATTGTAGTTGCAGAAGGTGATGAATTTGGGGGTGGCAATCAAGTGGGCGATTATTTAAAAACGAAGTTGCCAAATGCAGATATCCGTGTTTGTATTTTAGGACATATTCAAAGAGGAGGAGCTCCTACCTGCTTAGACCGTTTGATTGCTAGTAGAATGGGCTACCATGCTGTAGAATGTTTATTAAATGGAACACACAATGTGATGGTGGGTATTGAGGATAATAAAATGAAATACACCCCTTTAGATAATGCAGTAAAAGCAAAACAAAAAATTTCAGAAGAGTGGTTAAAGATTGTAAAAATCTTAGCTAGTTAAAATATAAAAAAGAAAAACAACCCCAATTATTACAATGAGCACATCCACTTACAAACAGAAACACCATAAAACTAAAATCGTTGCAACAGTTGGTCCAGCTTGCGAATCTTATGACCAATTAAAGAATTTAGTCATTGCAGGTGTGAATGTATTTAGATTGAATTTTTCTCATGGAAGCCATGAAGACAAGAAGAAAATCATTGACAATATCAGAGGCATTAACAAAGAATTAAATTGTTCAGTTGCTATTCTAGGTGACTTACAAGGTCCGAAATTAAGAGTAGGCGAAATCGAAAACAACCGTTTGGATGTTAAAGTTGGGGATGTACTTACTTTAACAAACGAAAAGTGTATTGGAACCATAGAAAAAATATATGTATCCTACCCTAACCTTGCTGGTGACGTTTTAGTGGGTAATACCATTATGATTGACGACGGTAAGATTGAAGTAAAAGTATTGAGCATTGAAGCAAATGGAGATGTAAAAGTGACTGTTAGCTTAGGTGGTATTATCTCTTCTAAAAAAGGATTGAATTTGCCGGACACTAAAATTTCTTTACCAGCATTGACTGAAAAAGATTTAGAAGATGCGCAATTTATCATGAAGGAAGAATTAGACTGGGTAGCATTAAGCTTTGTAAAAAGAGTTGCAGATATTGAAATGCTTAGAGAAATTTTAGTGAAGCATAAAAGCAAATCTAAAATTATTGCAAAAATTGAAATGCCGGAAGCCATCGTCAATTTACGTGATATTATTATTGCGAGTGATGGTATCATGGTAGCTAGAGGAGATTTAGGTGTTGAATTACCTGTTGAAAAAATTCCTCTAATCCAAAAAGAGATTATTAGAAAATGTATCCATAGAGCAAAACCAGTCATTGTGGCCACACAAATGATGGAGTCAATGATAGACCGTGTTAAACCTAACCGTTCTGAAATCACTGATGTTGCCAATGCGGTGATTGAAGGTGCCGATGCAGTGATGTTGAGTGGAGAAACCGCTACAGGGCAATTCCCGGTCTTGGTGATTGAAACAATGCGTAAAATCATTACGGAAGTAGAAGAATATGGATACAACTACAACCGTTCTGAAGACTTGAAACCTCAACCACATTCTCCTTCATTCATGAGTGATGCCGTATGTTACAATGCATGTAAATTGTCAGAGGACAGTAATGCGAAAGCTTTAGTTGGAATGACACAAAGTGGCTACACTGCATTTATGTTAAGTAGTTTCCGTCCAAAAGCACCATTATTCATCTTTACAAAAGAAAAGAGTTTAGTCAATCAGTTGTCATTAAGCTGGGGTGTTAAAGCTTTCTATTATGACAAAGAAGAAAGTTTAGATGAGATTGTTGCAGATCAAATCCAAGTATTGAAAGCTCAAAATTTTGTAAATACAGGTGATGTTGTAGTAAATACAGGTAGTACCCCAATTCAATTACATTTACCTACTAATATGATTAAAATCAACAAAGTTGATTAACCAAAGGGCCTCATTATTGAGGCCTTTTTTATAACTTTAGTATTCAAATTTACAATTCATAATTATGCTTGAATCATTTGAGAAAATACCAGTCAAAATTTACAAAGATGTATCCACAGGTTCTAATGCAGTTGCTGCTCAGATTGCAAAATTAATTAAAGAAAAACAAGCTCAAGGTTTACCATGTGTGTTAGGTATGGCAACAGGTGCCACTCCTATTTTATTGTACAAAGAATTGGTAAGATTACATAAGGAGGAAGGATTGAGTTTTAAAAATGTCATCACAGTGAATTTGGATGAGTACTACCCGATTCCAAGAGATGCCTACCAAAGTTATTGGAGTTTCATGCATCGTCATTTATTCAATCATGTAGATATCGATCCAAAAAATATCCATCTTCCTAATGCCGAATGGAGCCAAGAAGAATTAAAAGAACAATGTGTCGCTTACGAACAAGCTATCGAAAAATTAGGAGGCATTGATTTACAAATATTAGGCATTGGGAAAAATGGTCATATAGGTTTTAATGAACCAGGTTCTAGTTTTCACTCGAAAACAAGAGTGATCCATTTAGATCAACTCACTAGAATGGCCAATGTCTACGAATGGCATGATTTAAATAAAGTCCCAAAATTAGCCATCACAGTAGGTATTAGCAGTATCATGAAAGCTAAAAAAATTGTGTTACTTGCTTGGGGTAACAAGGCATATATTATTGCCAAAGCTGTTGAAGGCGATGTGACCGAACAATTACCTGCTAGCGTTTTACAAAACCATGATGATTGTACCTTTGTCATTGACGAATTGGCTGCAACAGAACTTACCAGATATAAATCACCTTGGTTGACTGGTTCGAATGATTGGACACCACAGATGATTAAAAAAGCAGTGATTGACTTAGCATTGAAATTAAATAAAACTGTTTTAAGCTTAACCTCAGATGATTACAAAGAGAACAGCTTATCCGATTTATTGGTCATCAAAGATTCGGTCTACGATATCAATTTGCAAGTATTTTATATGTTACGTGATTCCATCACAGGATGGCCAGGTGGCAAACCCAATGCGGTGATTCCTGCACACCCTGAACGAAGTGAACCACATAATAAGAAAGTGTTGATTTTTTCACCACATCCAGACGATGACATCATTAGTATGGGTGGTACATTTATGCGTTTACACGACCAAGGGCACGATGTGCATGTGGCTTATCAAACCAGTGGTAATATTGCTGTCACAGACGAATTTGTCACTCGTTTTTTAGATTTCGCTGTAGGATTTGAAGACCTTTTTGGTATCGACAATCATAAGAGTCAAGAGATCCTTACCAATGCAAGGGCTTATTTAGCAAGCAAAGCATCCAATCATTTAGATAGCGCAGAAATTAGAGCTATCAAAGGTTTAATAAGAAGGTGTGAAGCCAAAGCAACATGCAGATATGTGGGCATCGCCGAAGAGAATTATCATTTTATGGATTTGCCATTTTATGAAACAGGCATGATTGATAAAAAACCATTGAGCGAAGCAGATATTTTTATTACAATGGAAATGCTTCGTAAAATACAACCCCACCAAGTATATTGTGCTGGTGATTTAGCCGATCCTCATGGTACCCATAAAGTTTGCTTAGAAGTCGTTTTTGAAAGTTTGCGTCGTATAAAAGCTGCTGGTGACAGCTGGGTGAAAGACTGTTGGGTTTGGTTGTATAAAGGTGCTTGGCAAGAATGGGATATTTCTGAAATTGAAATGGCCGTTCCTATGAGTCCCGACCAGGTGTTGAAAAAACGTTTTGGCATATTCATTCATCAATCTCAAAAAGACAGCGTACCATTCCAAGGTACTGACTCAAGAGAATTCTGGCAGAGAGCTGAGATAAGAAACGCCAACACAGCCAATTTGTATGCTAACCTTGGTTTAACTAAGTACGCTGCAATGGAAGCTTTTGTTCGCTGGCATTATTAATTGATGGTTTTGTAGGTATTATTTACCCTTTTCCTTTGGTAAAATGGTATTTTGAGGTATATTTGCACCCCTTATTGATCTGGGTTAGTAAGTGGAATGGCCCCGTAGCTCAACTGAATAGAGTATTTGACTACGGATCAAAAGGTTTCAGGTTTGAATCCTGACGGGGTCACAAAGCCCACGCGAACAGCGTGGGCTTTTTCGTGCGAAGACGCGAAACAAGCTTGCTTGATTTTGCGGATGAGCACGAAAAAGCAAAAACATCAGGCACTGATGTTTTTAAAGGGCTTTGAGTACGACCAATGCGAAGAGGATGCGACCATCGGGCGCAATCCACTTTGAGTACGACCAATGCGAAGAGGATGCGACCATCGGGCGCAATCCACTTTGAGTACGACCAATGCGA
>CAINOI010000069.1 GCA_903851465.1 uncultured Bacteroidota bacterium | reverse complement strand
TTTTGTAGAACCAAGGGAGCAACTAGCTGCAAGTTTATTAACAATAGAGAAAGGCTTTTTGGTGAACGATGACTTTGTTCAGTACCTAGACCTGAACCCAGAATTAAACGTTCAAGTGAAACTAGCCAACTAATTGTCCCCAATGAGGGATTTTTAAGTGGAAAAGTCAAGATGGCAGATATTAAAGTTTGGAGCTAATTTTGTACTACAATAATTAAGAATAAGAAAAATATAAATATACAATTATGGCATTAGAATTTACAGACGCGAACTTTCAACAAACAGTGATTGAAAGTGACAAATTAAGTGTAATCGATTTTTGGGCAGAATGGTGTGGACCATGTCGTGCCATTGGACCAGTTATCGAAGAATTAGCTGTTCAGTACGAAGGCAAAGTGAATATTGGAAAAGTGAATGTGGATGTGAATCCTACATTGAGCACCAATTTTGGTATTACTTCAATTCCTGCGATCCTTTTTGTGAAAGGTGGTCAAGTAGTAGACAAGCAAATTGGCGCAGTTCCAAAGGCTGTTTTAGACAAGAAGATCCAGTCTCATATGTAATTGATACAACAACTTTAATAAAATCCTGCTCAATCAACTGAGTGGGATTTTTTGTGTCCTGCATTCAAAAAATAACAATAAATTAATTACCTTTCTCCTCTAAATAAAACCCATGGCAAGATTCCAAGGCTTGATAGGCATTGTTTTGATATTAATGATTGCTTTTTTGTTTTCTAATAATAAAAAGAGCATCAACTATCGTTTAGTACTAAGTGGATTAGCATTACAGTTAACCATTGGTATATTGATTTTAAAAATACCAGCCATTACAAGATTCTTTCAAATTTTAGGAAAAGGGATGGGTAAGATCGAGGAATTTGCGCGTCAAGGTGCGGCATTTGTATATGGTGGCGTTGCCGCTATGGGCCCTGCCGGCGCAACAGACTTTACCAATGGTGGATTTGTATTTGCTTTTAATGTGACCGCAACCATTATTTTAGTATGTGTATTAGTTGCACTGTTCTATCATTTTGGGATTATGCAACGCATTATATCTTTAATAGCGAAGGCTATGAATTTTATCATGCGTGTGAGTGGTGCAGAAGCATTGAGTAATGTGGCGAGTGCATTTGTAGGACAGGTGGAAGCACAAGTCATGATTCGTCCTTATTTACCAACCATGACAAAAAGTGAAATTTTAGCGAGTATGAGTGGAAGCTTGGCTTGTATCGCAGGTGGTATATTGGTGGTATATGCAAATATGGGCGCACAAGCAGGTATGGATTTAGCACCAAAATTAATTACAGCAAGTTTAATGGCAGCACCTGGTGCATTGGTCATTGCTAAAATATTATTTCCTGAAACGGAAGCTTCTCAAACAATGGGGAAAGTGACTTTAGAAGTGAAGAGTCAATATAGCAATACCATCGACGCCATTACACACGGTGCTGGAGATGGTTTCAAAATTGCCATGAACGTCATTGCAATGTTGATTGGTTTTATTGCATTAATTGCTTTAGTGGACTGGAGCTTGTTAAAAATTGGGCATCTTTTTAGCGCTAATTTAGATTTAAGCTTGAACTTTATTTTTAGCAAACTATTTTATCCAATGGCATGGGCCATGGGGATCCCAAATATAGATGTACAAAATGCAGCAACCTTATTAGGTCAAAAATTAACCATCAATGAATTTGTTGCGTTTAAAAGTTTAACCAGCAAAGTCATCCCAATTGTCACAGAGAAAGGTTTGTTGATTGTGAGTATTGCCATTTGTGGCTTTGCCAATTTCAGCAGTGTGGGTATGTTGATTGGCGGTATAGGAGAATTAGCGCCATCCCGCCGTAAAGACCTTGCTGAATTAGGCCTTAAAGCCTTACTAGCTGGAACCTTGGCTTCTTACTTGTCTGCAAGTATTGCAGGTATTTTGATAGGTTAAAGCTTGACTTAAATATTGCTAAAGACTTTAAACATAAGATGGTAATCAAGCCCTTATTAACTAACTTTGTGGCCTAATTTCATCGTATATGAACAAGGCACCAATTCAAGTTCTGGTAGATGCGCAAGCTGACCCAATTTTAAAAACCATCGGTCAAAAAATCATTCAAAACGAACGTATTAGTTTTGAGGATGGGGTTGCTTTGTTCGAGAAATCATCCCTTCCCTATGTAGGTTCTTTAGCAAACTGGAAAAGAAATGAATTGCATGGTGACCATACTTATTTCAATCGCAATTTTCATATTGAACCCACCAATGTCTGCGTCTTCTCTTGTAAGTTTTGTTCTTATTCAAAATTATATGCCCATAAGGAGGAAGGATGGGAATTAACAATAGACCAAATGATGGATATTGTTCGTTCTTATGATGGTAAGCCAGTAACAGAAGTACATATTGTTGGTGGAGTGCATCCTAAATTAACATTAGCATTTTTCTTGGACTTAATGCGCGCCATCAAAGCACATCGTCCCGAATTACATATCAAAGCCTTTACACCTGTTGAACTGGATTATATGTTCCGTAAAGCAAAAGTGTCTATTCAAGAAGGGATGCGTTTAGCACATGAAGCAGGTTTGGACTCCTTACCTGGCGGTGGTGCCGAAATTTTTCATCCAGATGTTCGTACGATTATTTGTGATGATAAGGTAGATGCCAATGGATGGTTAGAAATTCACCAAACAGCACATGAACTTGGTATGCATAGCAATGCTACTTTATTGTATGGCCATATCGAAAAATACGAACATCGTGTAGATCATATGGAAAGGCTTAGACAACTACAAGATCAAACAAAAGGTTTCAATACATTTATCCCACTTAAGTTTAGAAACAAAGACAATGAAATGCATGATGTGCCAGAGTCCACCATGCTAGAAGATTTAAAGATGTATGCGATTTCTAGATTGTACTTAGATAATTTCCCACATATCAAAGCCTACTGGCCAATGCTAGGAAGACAGGTGGCTCAACTGACATTAAGTTATGGTGTGAATGATATTGACGGAACGATAGATGATACAACTAAAATTTACTCCATGGCTGGTAGTGAAGAACAAAATCCAGCAATGACCACTTTGGAATTGGTTCGTTTGATCAAACAAGCAAAGCGAACACCAATTGAAAGAGGTACTTTATACAATGTGATACAAGATTTTAGTTTGGTAGATGAAGCAGCTATTGAAGCTTAATTTCAAGTTTAATCAAAATTCAACCTTAATACTTGTTCAATCAAATTATGATTGATTAACATTCAGCTAATCCTATTGGTATCTGCATGGCCAATCCACCGTCTGCAGTCTCTTTGTATTTTACATTCATATCCAAGGCAGTTTGCCACATCGTATGAATCACTTTATCTAAACTTACCAAGGCGTAATCTGGTTTACTTTGTAATGCCAATTGCGCTGCAGTAATAGCTTTGATTGCCCCCATGGTATTGCGTTCAATACATGGAATCTGAACCAATCCGCCCACCGGATCACAGGTTAATCCTAAATGATGTTCCATGGCAATTTCACCAGCCATTAAAACTTGTCGTTGGTTGCCTCCTAGCAATTCTGTTAATCCTGCAGCAGCCATCGCTGATGAAACGCCGATCTCGGCTTGACATCCACCCATTGCTGCAGAAATAGTAGCACCGTTTTTAAATAAAATACCAATCGCATTCGCAGTCAATAAAAATTTATGAATGTCTTGTTGACTTCCTTTATTGCAAAAATTAATCGCATACATCAAAACTGCAGGAATCACTCCTGCAGCTCCATTGGTAGGTGCAGTCACTACCCTGCCAAAACTTGCATTCTCTTCGTTCACCGCCAATGCAAAACAACTTACCCAATCTAGTATATAAGAAAAGTCACCACCCCCACTTTGAATTTGTTGCATCCAATGTTCAATATTTTGGGAATCAGCATCAGTCGCTACATTGCCTTCAACATTAGTTGCTGTATTGGTGTTATTCGCTTGAATTTCTTGCTTTAATAATTTAGCATTCAAATCATGCGCTCTTCTGTGCACTTGCAATCCTCCTGGCAAAATACCATTTGCATGCACGCCTTTAAAAATACAATCCAACATTGTTTTCCATAATCGATCCAAGCCTTCTTCTAATACTTGCTCGGTATGTAATTGCTTTTCGTTTTCTCTAACAATATCAGAAATAGGCAAGCCAGTTTTTATACACCAGTGTATTAAATCCTCGGTTGAAAAAAAATTAAAAGGCACTTCGATATTTGTTTCTTTTTTAGCCTCTATTAATTTTCCTAGCTCTAATCCATCCTCTGAAGCCTCAGTTTCTATGAACCCACCGCCAACAGAATAATAGGTATAGGTTTTTACAGTGTCTTTTAATTCAACTACAAATTGCATTGCATTTGGATGATAGGGCAAGCTTTTATCTTTCAAAAAAACTAAATGATCGTTGTAATTGAATGCAATCTCATGTACTCCATCCAATAAGATATGCTGTGTATCCTTAATATTTTGAACTTTTTGAGCAATCAAACGGGTATCCGTTGTCACAGGATCTTCACCCTGCAAGCCCATTAATATAGCGGTATCAGTACCATGCCCCTTCCCTGTTTTAGCCAAAGAACCATATAAGTAAATGTGCAAAGCGTTTATATTTTTGATACCAGACAAGGCATGCACTCTTTGAATCATATGCTTCGCCGCCAACCAAGGCCCTAATGTATGAGAGCTAGAAGGCCCCACCCCAATTTTAAACATATCAAACACAGAGATAAACTTTTCCATAGTTAAAACAAAAGTAAGTGAGTTTAGAGTAGATATGCACAATTGGGGCATAATTTAATGCTAAAAGCAATGCAAAAAGGATGGCTCTTTGGCAATAATTTGCGAAATTTGAGGTACAAATTATATACTATGGAATTATCATCTCTATTAAACCGATTTAGTGAACCAGAAACTTTAAAAATGGCCAAATTGGGTCGTGAATTAAGGGCAAAAGGTGTTGATGTAATTGACCTAAGCTTAGGTGAACCAGATTTTGATACCCCACAACATATTAAAGATGCCGCTATCAAAGCCATCAATGATAACTGGAGTCATTATACACCAGTAGCTGGTTTTCTTGATTTAAGAGAAGCTGTTTGCACTAAATTAAAAAGAGACAACAATTTAGATTATACACCTGAGCAAATCATTACTTCTACAGGCGCAAAGCAAAGTTTAGCCAATGCATTATTGGCTTTAGTTGATGAAGGTGACGAAGTCATTATTCCTACACCATATTGGGTGACCTATTCTGAATTGGTAAAAATTGCACGAGGTAAAGTGGTTGAAATTAGAACAACGGTGGAAGCCGGATTCAAAGCAACACCAGCACAAATAGAAGCTGCAATCACTCCAAAGACAAAAGTATTCATGTTTTCTTCTCCATGTAATCCTTCTGGCGCAGTTTATAGTAAAGCAGAATTAGAAGCATTGGCCAACTTGTTTAAAAAATATCCTCAAATCACCATCTTATCGGATGAGATTTATGAATACATCAATTTTATTGGTAAGCACGAAAGCATTGCTCAATTCACTGACATCAAAGACCAAGTCATTGTAATCAACGGTTTAAGTAAAGGTTTTGCGATGACTGGATGGCGATTAGGGTATACTGCTTCCAATATCACTTTAGCAAAAGCGATGGAGAAATTACAAGGTCAATTTACATCAGGTACTTGTTCCATTACACAGAAAGCTGCAGTGGCTGCATTGGTGGGCGACTTAAAACCGTCTATCGCAATGACCGAAGAATTTACGCGTCGTCGTACAACCACTTTAGCATTGGTCAATGCGATGCCTGGATTTAAATGTTTTGCACCCGAAGGCGCATTCTATGTATTCCCAGATGTAAGCAGCTATTATGGTAAATCTGATGGACAACAAACCATTAGTAATGCCTCAGACTTTAGTATGTTCTTATTAAATACAGCGCATGTCTCTTCTGTAATGGGAGATGCATTTGGTGAACCAAAATGTGTACGTTTCTCTTTTGCAAACAGCATGGAAAACATTGAAAAAGCTTGGGCTAGAATCAGAGAAGCATTGGCTACTTTAAAATAAACTCATTTAAAAATAGATTTAGAAGCGTTACACTTGTAGCGCTTCTTTTTTGTAGTAATTTTAGTTTACAAATGACGAGTGAAAAATTTCAAATGTTTGAAAATCGTTTGCTTAAAAATTATAAGCATCGATTAAAACAAGCTAAGCGACTGAATGTTTCTTGCTGGAGACTCTATGACCATGACTTACCCGAATTTCCAATTTGTGTGGAATTTTATGAAGACTATATTTATATCGCGGAATACAACAGACGACATGCATTAACAGACGAGGAACATGAGATTTGGTTTAATGAAACAAAAAAAATCATTTCAGACATGACTGGCGTGCCTACAGACAAAATGTATGTGAAATTGCGCAAACGAATGTCTCATCGTGAAGGACAATACGAAAAAGAAGCTGTGACCGAATCTAAGATCATTACCGTGCAAGAAAATGGGTTACAGTTTTTAGTCAACCTGACCGACTATTTGGATACTGGTTTATTTTTAGACCATCGTGTCACCAGACAAATGGTTCAAGCAGAAGCAAAAGATTCCCATTTTTTAAACTTATTTAGTTATACCAGTTCCTTCTCTGTATATGCAGCAAAAGCAGATGCAAAATCAGTTACATCAGTTGACTTGTCTAAAACTTATTTAAGTTGGAGCGAAGAGAATTTTAAACTCAATCAAATAACCCCTTCGTCTGCGTATCAATTTATACATGCAGATGTCAAACAATATTTAAAAACATTGCCAGTCAATTTTTATGACTTAGTAGTGATGGATCCTCCTACCTTTAGCAATAGTAAAAGAATGAAGGATATTTTAGATATTCAAAGAGATCATGTAGAATTAATCAACGATATGCTGAAAGCAATGAAGCCTGGAGGCATTTTATATTTTAGTACCAATTTTACGCAGTTCATCATCGATACAGCACAAATAAAAAGTGATCAAATTAAAGACATCACCAAGGCCACTACCCCATTTGATTTTGAAGGAAGATTAAAAAGATGGTGCTATAAGATTATAAAGCCGCTCGGATAGCTTTATCCAATTCCAACACTTGTGGAATGACCATTTTTTGATTGTTATTCTCAATCACATAATCGCATAAGCGCATTTTAATGGTGTCTGAAATTTGATTGCGCATACGCGCATCTACTTGGTCTTTTGTGATGCCATCTCTTTGCATCACTCTTTGTATTTTTAAAGACAAGGGTGCTGTTACACCTATCACTTTAAATAATCCATCTGCTGCACCGGATTCAAATATCAATGCCGCTTCTTTAATGACATAAGGACTTGTTTGTTTAGCAGCCCAATCTTTTGCTGCTTGAATGGTCACTGGATGCACAATGGCATTGAGTAATTGTAATTGAAAGGGATCATTGAAAACAATGCCTGCTAATTTTTCTTTATCCAAACCAATCTCGTTGTATATATCCGTTCCAAATTGTTGAATCAGCTTTGTTTTTATTTCAAGACTGGTTTGCATGATTCGTTTAGCTTCTTCATCGGCATTGAACACAGGAATACCAAGGGTTGCAAACACTTTTGCGACCACCGATTTCCCAGCGCCAATCCCTCCTGTTAAACCAATCATTTTTGCCATATGCTATTCAAAAAAAATCCGAAATCAGTTTCCAATTTATTGGAGGCTAATTTCGGATTGTATCATTTAAATAATTGTCTTATTTGTTGATTGCTTGAGACCACTCTAAGCTAATTGAAGATCTTTCAATCTTTAAATAACTACCTGGGCTCACTTCCAATTGAATGGTATTGTCTTTGTTCACCTTATTGATAGTACCATGAATACCTGCAATGGTAACTACTTTATCACCCTTCTGCATTGTATCAATAAATTTCTTTTGCTCTTTTGCTTTTTTAGCTTGTGGACGTATCATGAAAAACCAGAAAACCAAGATAATACCACCTAACATGATCAATTGAAAAGTTCCACCTTGTTGTGGTGCTTGTAATAAAATTTGTGTCATTTTTGTTTTGTTTATGTTTTAAACTTGAATACAAAGATAGTGTAAACCAATTACTTTACTTTGTGACTTATCTTTTGAATTTGACCATTGGCCACTAATTCTTTGTGGATACTATCCAAAATTCCATTGACAAAATGGCCACTTTGCTCGGTACTGTATTCTTTGGCCAGATCGATGTATTCATTGATTGATACTTTTGTAGGAATGGTATCAAAATACAACAATTCACAAACGCCCAATCTTAATAAAATCATGTCAATCACTGCAATACGTTCTGGATCCCAGTTTTTTAATTTCGGCACAATCAAAGCCTCCGTCACCTCTTTTTTCTCAATAGCTGTTTGCAATAAATCTTTAGCAAATTTCATCTTCTCATCTCCAACTAAATCTAAGAAATCGACTGAGCCTGGCTTTTGAAAATAATTCAACATAAACCCTATGATCATTTCCCCATCATCGTCCCAGTTGGAGAAATGAGACTCAATTGTCTCAATTGTATTCGTAGATTTTAAAATTAGTTCCCCAAAAATGAACTTTAAAATAGCAGTTTCCTTGGCTTTTTCTCTACTTTCCTCAAGAATATAGACTTGGTATTCTGGAGACTCCACCAATTGACGAAAAATGGATTTAACCATGTCATTGTCAATCCATTGTTGTGGCTTAACTATTTCGATTGCTTTTTTGAATTTTTCAGCTTCTAGGGTTTGCCAAACAATACTGTTTCCAGCTAATTTGATATTGACCGCTAAATCTGCTTGATTTGGAAGGTTTTTAGAGGCTCTTTGTATGGCCTCAATCTCTGCATAACCTGCAATTTGATGCATTAAATGAACTAGGTAAACGAATAAATTACGGGTTTTGTCAAACTCTCTTTGAAGTAATCCGGCTGCAGTTGAGACGTTTTGAGCATCTAACATGTACATCACCTGCATTACTTTAATTCGGATATTTCTTCGGTTCATCATAATTATAAGAGCTATTTGGGTTGCAAATTTATAATTAAAATGCTTAAAACTGACATTTTTGGCATTAATTTGCTGTCTTATAACAAAATAACAACCAGAACTGAAATTTTGACCTATCTATTTGCTTTTAAGGCAGATGGCATGGTTATAGCAGTTATGGTAATACCTTTATTAATCAATTAAAAAGATAAACTATGGCTAAGAGTTCGGCAAAAAAATTAAACATTACCCCGCTACATGACAGAGTAATTGTTATGCCTGCCGCTGCTGAAGAGAAGACAGCTGGTGGAATTATCATCCCAGACACAGCAAAAGAGAAGCCACAACGTGGAACAATCGTAGCTGCTGGTCCTGGTAAAAAAGATGAGCCTGTAACTGTAAAAGTGGGTGAAACTGTTTTATACAGCAAATATGCTGGTACAGAAATCCAAATTGAAGGTCAAGACTTATTGATCATGCGTGAAAGTGATATCCTTGCAATTGTATAATTGTTAGGAAGAATTTTATTTAAGAATTTAAAAAATAACTGAATATGTCTAAAATGATTTTTTTCGACTTAGAAGCGAGAAATAAAATGAAAAAAGGTGTTGACACATTAGCCAACGCTGTTAAAGTGACTTTAGGGCCTAAAGGTCGTAACGTAGTCATTGAGAAAAAATTTGGATCACCTTCTGTAACTAAGGATGGTGTATCTGTTGCAAAAGAAATCGATTTAGAAGATCCAATTGAAAATATTGGTGCGCAAATGGTAAAAGAAGTTGCCTCTAAAACAGCTGACTTAGCTGGAGATGGTACAACAACTGCAACTGTGTTAGCACAAGCCATTATCAGCGAAGGTTTAAGAAACGTAACTGCTGGAGCAAATCCAATGGATTTGAAGCGTGGTATCGATAAAGCGGTTGAGAAAGTGGTTGCTAGTTTAAAAGCACAATCTCAAACAGTTGGTAACGACTCTAAGAAGATTGAACAAGTTGCTTCTATCTCTGCAAACAATGACAATGAGATTGGAAAGTTAATTGCAACTGCAATGGCTAAAGTGGGTAAAGAAGGTGTGATCACTGTGGAAGAAGCAAAAGGTACTGATACAACAGTTGATGTTGTTGAAGGTATGCAATTTGATCGTGGATATGTTTCTCCATACTTCGTTACAAATAGCGAAAAAATGGAAGCCGAAATGCAAAATCCATACATCTTAATTTATGATAAGAAGATTTCTGCAATGAAAGACATCTTGCATATTTTAGAGAAAGTTGCACAAACAAGCCGTCCATTAGTTATCATCGCAGAAGACTTAGAAGGTGAAGCAATGGCTACATTGGTGGTGAATAAATTACGTGGTACCATTAAAGTAGCCGCTGTGAAGGCTCCAGGCTTCGGTGATCGCAGAAAAGAAATGTTAACGGACCTTGCAATTTTAACTGCAGGAACTGTTATCTCTGAAGAACAAGGTTTTAAATTAGAGAACGCCGACTTAACTTATTTAGGTCAAGCAAGTTCTATTACAATAGATAA
>CAINOI010000068.1 GCA_903851465.1 uncultured Bacteroidota bacterium | reverse complement strand
TTGCGAATACTTTTTTCATTAGAATGAGTTTTAATGTTTAAATGATACTCTTAATACCCCAACTGAAAAAAGGTAACCTCATTTTCTTAAAATATTTAAAATCAGGTCATTTTTACCCCAGTTGGGTTACTTTTGTACCCTAATCGTATTAATCTCTTGAAAGCTGAACTCAACGAACAAGCCCTCTTAAAAGGGTTAGCCCAAAATGACTCCAAAGCGGTGGAAGCCCTCTATAAAAGTCATTTTAGCATGATTCAGCACTTTGTTACCAATAACAATGGCTCTTTTGATGATGCAAGGGATGTTTTTCAGGAAGCAATGATCGCTTTGTACGAAAAAGTACAATCGGATAATTTTGTTCTCACCTGTCAAATTAAAACCTATCTATTCTCTATCTGTAAAAACCTTTGGTTAAAAAGGCTTCAACAAATGGGAAAATATAGTGCCCCGCTCAGTGCTCAAGAAGAAACAGTCTCGGTAGAAGAAGACTTGGATCAGTTTGAGAAAAAAGATGCTGCTTTTGCCATGATGGACCGCGCTTTAAACAGCCTTGGAGAACCATGTAAAAGTTTGTTAGAAGGATACTATTTGAATAAGAAAGGAATGCAGGAACTAGCAAGTCAGTTTGGTTACACCAATGCAGACAATGCTAAGAACCAAAAATATAAATGTTTAATGCGCTTGAAGAAGTTGTTTTTTGCGCAATACAATATAGGAGAATAACAATATGGACGACATTCAATTACAGGAAACGATAGAACGTTATTTAACAGACCAAATGTCTGTTGAAGAGCTAACTCAATTTGAGGCTATTCGTAAAACTACGCCTGAGATTGATCAAATGGTGATTGAGCATGCCATGTTCTTAAGAGAAATGGAACTCTTCGTCAATCGTAAAAATTTCTCTAAACTAAATAAACAAGTATTCAATCAATTATTGGATGCTGGTACTTGGATGCCTAAGGCAGAACAATCTACTTCATTTAAAGTGATTCAACTTTGGAGCAAGTATAAAAAAGTCACTGCTATTGCTGCTTCTGTGGGCGGATTCATTGCATTGTTTACTTCTGCGATGATGCTTTTCTTTTTCCCTACTATTAACGGAAATCAAATTTTAGAATTAAGCAAAGCCGTTGAAAAAATTGAACAAAATCAGAAAGTACAAGGTCATTTATTGAACGAAGTGAAAACCAAGGTTCCAGAAAATTCAAAATTAATTAGCGGAGGCTCTGGCTTCTTAATCGATACCAAAGGCTTTGTGATTACCAACGCCCATGTCTTAAAAGGTGAAGGTGCCATTGTAGTGAATAGTTTAGGGCAAGAATTTAAGGCAACCATTGTGTATAGTGATAAAAATTCAGATTTAGCCTTATTGAAAATCGAAGACGAAGACTACAAGCAAGCAAAAGCATTGCCATTCACTATTCGTAAAAAAGCAAGTGATTTAGGTGAAGACCTTTTCACATTAGGCTTCCCAAGAAATGACAATGATATTGTTTATGGTAGAGGCTATTTAAGTGCTCAAACCGGATTCAATGGAGATAGCAACACTTATCAAATTCAAATTAGCGCTAACCCTGGTTATTCTGGCGCACCTGTCTTCAATGACAAAAATGAATTGGTTGGTATTATGAGCAGTCGTCAAAAACAAGCGGAAGGTGTTGCTTTTGCAATTAAGTCTGATAAACTATTTGATTTGGTTGAATTACTTGAAGCCAATGAATTAACCAAAGACCTTCATGTAAAGTTGAACAAACAAAAAGTGAAAGGAACCAAAAATCGCAAAGCACAGATCAACAACTTCAAGAATTACATCTATAGCGTTCGTGCTTTTGACTAGCCAAAAAAAGTTTTACAAAAAAAATAATACAAGGAAGTAATTATTAATTACTCCAAAGATTCGTTGGATACACATTTGATGCGACCAATGCATCTATACTCGCTTTCACACCTGGCGCATCTTCTTTATAAGTTACACCAAACCATTTTGCATTCGTAGGTATGACTTTGACAGCACCTAAATCCAATGCCTTGAATCTGCCTGCAACAAAAGGAATATAAAATTCAGATTTCAAAGCTTGTCCTTCTTTTTCTAAGAAAAGTTTGAATTCAGAAGCACATAAATCAATAAAGCCAGGTGCAAAACACATAAAGTTCATACTTACTCTTGTGTCTTCTGCTAGCGTTGTTTCAATTCCATCTTCTTCAAATACAATACCAGCACCTTCCTTTCTATAAATTTTAGTTCGTTCATTGATTGTCGTTAAATACCCTGCTGCATCTAAACTACATACACCTCTACTCACAGTACCGTTCTCACTTAAGGTGTTCGAAAGTTCATACCCCAATATGCAATATTCTTTTTCAGAACACGCCGTTGTTAAAAAAGTATAGGCCTGCTCAAATGCTTCTTGTCCATAATAATCATCTGCATTAATGACTGCAAATGGTTCATTCACCACACCCTTAGTGCATAATAATGCATGTGCTGTCCCCCAAGGCTTAGTCCTTTCCTGAGGAATTGAAAAGCCTTCTGTATATTGATCCAATGATTGGAATACGTATGCGATCTCAATCTTGCCTTTTAATTTTGGCTCTAAAACGGCTTTAAAAGCTTCAGCAAAGTCTGCTCTAATAATGAATACAACTTTACCAAAACCTGCTCTTATAGCATCGTAAATCGAATACTCCATAATGGTTTCACCACTTGGACCGAATCCTTCGGTTTGTTTCATACTGCCATATCTACTTGCCATCCCTGCTGCTAATATCACTAATGTCGGTGCACTCATTTTTCTTTATTTAATTGTATTTTCACAATCCATTAAGGTGGTCAAAATTAGTTGATTTATCTTAAATATAAAATTTTGCATATCAAGCCCTTTATACAAACCATCCCCTCTTTTAGTCTATCCCAAAAGGTAGATCTATTAAGACTGGATGTCTTGCATCCAATTGTAAGTGGCAATAAATTTTATAAACTTCGATTTTACATTGCTGATGCCATTGAAAATGGAATATCGACTGTGGCTAGTTTTGGTGGACCTTATTCTAACCATATTGTTGCTTTGGCCTTTACTGCAAAGGAAGCTGGATTAAAAAGCATTGGCTATATTAGAACAAATGAGGACGAGCCCATGACGGCTACCTTAGCCGAAGCCAAGGCCTATGGTATGGAATTGGTCTACTTAGGCAGGACGAATTTTCAATCCCAAAAAGCTAGTATTTTACAATCAAGTGCCCTAAATAATACTTGTTATTTGATAGACGAAGGTGGCTATGGCGCCATCGGGGCAAAAGGTGCTGCCACCATTTTAACAGAGCAGGATACAATCCATTATGATGCTATTATTTGTGCTGTTGGCACTGGCACGATGCTTGCTGGAATCATCAATGCCGCAGATCCCAATCAAAAAATGATTGGTATCCCAGTTTTAAAAAACGAAGGGACTATAGATGCTGAAATCAACAATTTATTAGTAGATAAAAATAGACCTTATACTTTACTGCATCAATTTCATCAAGGTGGTTATGCCAAAACAAATCCTATGATGCTTGATTTTATGAACAGACTTTGGGGTGCAGAAAAAATACCTACTGATATTGTGTATACCAGCAAATTATTATTTGGTGTGGAACAATTGATCAAAGAAAATTATTTTGAAAAGAACGATTCCATCTTAGTCATTCATAGTGGAGGTTTGCAAGGGAATCGGTCTTTGCCTGCGGGCACTTTAAAATTCTAAGTCAATTGTTTGAACTAAAAAACTACCATCGAGTTGACTTATATGTATTTCTATTTCAACCTAAGCCAATACAATTGGTTAAACTAATTCGCAATCAAAGATGGCTTCAAAGTGCTTTTTAATTTTTTGTTTTACTTCTTCGTAATCAACTTTTTTTCCTAATTCTTTTTCCAAAGAAGTGACTGTCTTTCCTTGTATGCCACAAGGCACAATAAATTCAAAATGTGATAAGTCTGTATTCACATTCAGTGCAAAGCCATGCATGGTAATCCATCGACTACACTTAATACCCATCGCGCAAATTTTTCTTGCCACAAAAGGATCTTGCGGGTCTAACCACACGCCCGTTTCTCCTGCACTTCTTTCTCCTTTTAATCCATATTCGGCAAGCACTTGTATAATCACTTCCTCTAAACTCCTTAAATACCAACCTAGGTCTGGCTTGAATTTATCTAAGTCAACAATTGGATAACCCACTACTTGTTGTAAACCATGATACGTAATGTCTCCCCCTCTATTGATATGAAAATACTCAATCCCCAATACTTTTAATTGCTCATCAGAAACCAATACATTGGATCGATTACCATTTTTACCCAATGTAAAAACAGGGGGATGTTCTACCAAAATTAAACGATGTGTTGTTGCCGCCTCAGATGCTTCCTTCCCTTGGGTTCTGGCTTCGGTCTTAAGCGCAACAGCTGCTTTTAGTAGCTGTTCTTGGTAATCCCAAGTGGGCTGGTAAGATTGAATCCCTAAATCCTCGAAAATTACTTGTTGGCGCATAGAACAAAGTTACAAACTAAGCGGCAATAACTTACTTTTGCATCATGTCAACAGAAGAGAAAGGGAAGCTTTCGAAGGTGAACCAAGATTCATTGTCGGATATCCAACAAATTGAAGAGCCACAAATAGAGAACGAAGATGTCTATGAAAAACTGACCTATATCGTAGATAAGGGTCAGGAACCTATGCGTATTGATAAATGGGTTCAAATGAGAATTGTGGGGTTAACTAGAAGCAAATTACAGAATGGCATTGAGGGTGGATTTCTAACGGTGAATGGTAAAGTAGTTAAAAGTAATTACCGCACCCGTCCTGGTGACGAAGTGGTGTATATGAGCTATGTCAACCCAGATTACACCGAATTGAAGCCAGAGCAAATGGACCTAGATATTGTGTATGAAGATGATGCCATCATGGTGATCAATAAACCATCCAATATGGTGGTACATCCTGGTATTGGGAATTACACAGGTACTTTACTCAATGGTGTAGCATTTCATTTATTACAGCAAAATCCAAATTTAAACGAGGAAATCCTTCCAAGATTTGGCTTGGTGCATCGTATAGATAAAAATACCACTGGTTTAATTGTACTTGCAAAAACACCCGAAGCTGCTAGTCATTTAGCAAAACAGTTTTTTAACCATACGGTTGAACGAAAATATGTGGCCTTAGTATGGGGCAATATGGAGGAAGATGAAGGCACCGTAAATGCCCACATCGCTAGACATAAAACTTTCCGTAAAATGTTTGACGCCTATCCTGAAGGAGAAGTTGGCAAGCATGCCATCACGCATTACAAAGTAATAGAACGATATAACTACACCACCCTTGTATCTTGTGTATTGGAAACTGGCAGAACACATCAGATCCGTGTGCACATGAAACATATTGGACATACTTTATTCAATGACCAAGAATACGGAGGAGATAGAATTTTAAAAGGCACTATTTATACCAAGTACAAACAATTTGTAGACAATTGTTTTGATGCTTGTCCTAGATGTGCTTTACATGCAGCTACCCTTGGTTTTATTCATCCAACCACCGAGGCCATGATGCGCTTTGATAGCCCATTGCCTTCGGATATGGAAGCAGCCATTACCAAATGGAAAAACTATAAAGCCGCAGCGCATACTTAGTTCATCTGCCACTTAATATTATATTTTTTAGATAAGCCTTGTCCCAAAAAGAATAATTGACTCCTAAATAAGATACTGCATAAAAAAGCCGCTTCGAAATCGAAGCGGCTTTTTACTTTGAAATAGATTCAAATTATTTTTTGTTTTGACTTGCAGCCATTGGAGACAATCCAATTGATTGACCTCTTGTAAAACCTTTAGACTTGAATAAAGCAAACTTGCTTGGCGCTGCTACATTTGGCCATTTGTTATTGCTCTCATCGATATCTGCAGTTTCGCGCATTGGATCTAATTGAATAGACACCGCTTTCTTGCTTGTCAAGAACACTTTAGTTACCTTGTTCTCATTCTTTCTCCAGATTTGTGCTGGTAAACGTTGTGTTTCTTTAGTACCATCTTCAAAAGTAAATTCAAGGATGATTGGCATCACCAATCCACCTTTGTTCAAGAAACTTACTTCGTACAAATTAGCTGCAGCATATTTTGCTTTCTCAGCATCTGTTAAACCCTCAGCAGCTGGCATTGCCATTGCTGGTTGCTTTGTCACTGAATCATAAGGCTCTAAACCTCTATCATATCTCCAATAGAAATCACGTAAAGTGGTATCTACATCTGTTAAGAATACAATTGACTTATCGTTTCTATTTCTGATTTTTGAAATGTCTTCGAAGCTATTTACTTCTGGCTTAGATAAACCTCTTGCACCCATTGTTCTTGCTGCAGGCACTGCAATAGAAGCATCATATACTGCATGCTTCACCGTGTCAATCGCAATATCAACTGGATCGATACTGTAGAACCAACCTCTCCAGAACCAATCTAAATCTTCGGCACTTGCATCTTCAATTGTTCTAAATAAATCCGCAGGTGTAGGATGTTTGAATGCCCATCTTCTTGCGTATTCTTTAAATGAATAATCAAATAAGTCACGACCCATGATGGTCTCACGTAAGATATTCAAACCAGTTGCAGGTTTCGCATAAGCGTTTGGACCAAACTGGATGATGTTTTCACTATTCGTCATGATTGGCTCTAATTGATCCTTTGGCAATTTCATGTAATCTGCAATTGCGAAAGCAGGACCTCGACGACTAGGGAATTTATTGTCATACAATTCTTCTGTTAAGTATTCAACATACGTATTTAAACCTTCATCCATCCAAGACCATTGACGCTCATCACTGTTTACAATCATTGGGAAGAAGTTATGACCTACTTCGTGAATGATTACACCTAACATACCATTTTTAGTTGCTTCTGTATAAGAACCGTCTTTTTCTGTACGGCCATAGTTGAAACAAATCATTGGGTATTCCATACCGTTAGACGCTTCAATACTTTGTGCTACAGGATATGGATAAGGGATAGTGAATTTAGAATAAGACTTAATTGTATGTGCTACTGCTTTAGAAGAGAATGGACGGTATAAACCATACGCTTCTTTTCCATAAGCACTCATACACATTACTTTCTTGCCTTCTACATTTGCAGCTAAGGCATCCCAGATAAATTTACGGCTTGATCCAAAAGCAAAGTCACGCACATTTTCTGCATTGAATACCCAAGTTTTTTGAGTCGTTGCTTTTGTTTTTTCTGCTTTCTTAGCTTCTTCTAAAGTCACTACTTCAACTGGTTCAGCAGAAGTTTGTGCTTTATTCCATCTAGCCAATTGAGCTGGGCTCAATACAGCAGGATAGTTTTGACAAGCACCAGTCGCCATTACCACGTGGTCACTAGGAACAGTGATGGCCACTTTATAATTTCCAAAAGTCAAAGCAAACTCACCTCTACCAGTAAACTGATGGTGCTGCCAACCTTGGAAATCAGAATAAACAGCAAGACGAGGATACCATTGTGCCATTGTGAATAAGTGGTTGCCGTCTTCTGGGAAGAACTCAAATCCACCTCTACCGCCAACAGTCATTCTATCAGTGATTTTATAATTCCAATCTACTTTAAAAGCAAATTTTTGACCTGGCTTCAATGCTGTTGGTAGTTCAACACGCATCATTGTTTTGTTCACTGTGTATTTTAATTTAGCGCCCAACAGGTCTGTGATTTTTACAATATTCACACCCAATCCATTGTCGCTTTTTGCTTCTTCTAAATTATCAATCATAGCAGGACTCATGCCTCTGCCTAATGAACTACCGTCTGGATAACCTGCATTTTTAGTGGTACTATGTTCGTTCTCATCTAATTGTAACCAGATATAAGTTAATACATCAGGTGAATTGTTGAAATAAGTAATGGTCTCAGCACCATGTAACATCAAATTCTTTTCATCTAATGTTGCTTTGATGTCGTAATCGGCTCTTTGTTGCCAATACTTTGTTCCCGGTGCACCACTCGCCGTCCTATATTCATTTGGCGTTGGTAAAATAGTACCCAATTGTTCAAACTTGTTTCCATGGTTAGAACCTGGGTTGTTGCGGATATCTTGCGCCATAACTGTCAAAACAGTCAAACACATGATTCCGAATGACAATAATTTCTTCATTGTTGTTTCGTTTTCGAGGTTTAAAGAGACACTATTCGATCTATGATCATGCGTAAAGATAAGCATATCGCTATGATTGAACCATACCGCACATACATTTTTCTAGGTAATTTAATTAGGGCTACCAAGCCATAAGACATGGCCAAAATCGCCATCACAATCAAAATTTGTCCTATTTCTAGGCCGATATTGAAGGAAAATAAAGGGCCCAAAAGGGAATCCTGCTTCCCTAAAAGGCTTTTTAGATAATTACTGAACCCTAAACCATGAATTAGCCCAAAAAAGAGCGCCAACCCATAATGGGCTGAATTTTGTTGTTTGAATTCAAAATCTTGGACCAAAAAATTGGATACTGCAGTTAGCAAAATGGTCACTGGAATTAGAAATTCAATCCAATTAACCGAAATATCAATCAAAGAAAGGGTGCTTAAAGCAAGGGTTAAGGAGTGGCCGATGGTAAAAGCTGTAACTAAAATCAATATTTTTTTCCAATCAGACCAGATATAACGAAGGGTCAAGGCCAAGACAAATAAAATATGATCTACCCCTCCTAAATCAATAATATGCTTAAAACCAAGTCTTAGATACAAAAACAGCTCGTCCATAAATGAATTTTTCTGGTGTTAAATTAATGAAGACCTTTGTAACCACAAAATAAACTACTATGGCTTGGATTGGTTTGAAACATTGGATGGTATGGATGCTGAGTGCGATGCACCCCTTCTTTATATCTGTAGTAGAAATTGAGCACAATGCAAAAGAAGCCGCCATTGAAATAAGTGCCCGCACTTATACAGATGACTTAGAGAAAATGATTCAAAAAGAATTCAATGTGAAATTGGATTTAAATCAAGCAAACCAAAAAGAACAAGCCAATAAATACATCAACCTTTACTTGCAAAAAAAACTGGCTTTACAAGTTGGTGGAGTAAAATATAAGATGGACTTTGTTGGATTCGAAATTCAGAAAGAAAGCACTTGGAGCTATTTTGAAATCAAAGAAGTCAAACAAATCAAGCAATTGAATGTTTTTTGTGAGATCTTATTTGGAATAGACCCAAATCAAATTAATATTATCCATACCACAGTGGGTGGCGTAAGAAAAAGTTTTGAATTGAGCGCGCCTAAAAATGCTACTCAATTTAATTTTTAGGGAAAGGTTTAAAGAACTACGAATTCCTGCTGCGGCTATTTATTTTTTTAATTCCATCAATACGAACGGAGTCAATTCCTTGGCTCTTGAAGCTGGATTTAAAAACTCCAAAGTCAATAATGTTACATGAAATCTATTTCCTTGATACAAGATGGCAGAGTTCGGGAAGTCTGATAATACTTGTTGTGCAGGCTTAGCTTCTACCACAATCCATTGTCCATCTTTTAATGCGCTACTATCTTGAATGACCGGGAAAATATGCTGTCCATAAAAGTGGAACGCATTGCTGTTAGGCATTTTATACAAACTAGCTTTTTTAATATCCCATTGTTTTTGTTGCGCCTGCTTCGCCAATTCGTTCCCCCACTGGTATTGTAATAAATGAGGATAAAAGAAACTATTCAATATTAAGTTTAACCCAATCATTAATACAAGACCCATTTTGATCCATCGTTGGATTAGGCTTTGGTGACTGAACCCAATTTTTAGCATGATAATAATTGCGCCAAATTGTATCAAAACACCCCATGCACCCATCTTACCAAATGGAATATTGATCAACAATCCCATCGCAATCAATAAGATTAAAAAAATAAAAAGATGGAAACCAAAAAACCATTTAATCCATTTATGTAAACGATCTGCTTGTTCTAGCAAAGCGCCCATATGTGCAGCAGTAAGGATTGCGGCCAATGGGAAGACCACAAAAATATAATGAGGCAATTGGGCCTGGCTTCTGGATAACACCAAGTAAGTCAATAAAAATCCAAAAAAACTAATTCGTTCAGTCTGCACTTTGAATAACCCTTCCTTAAAAATGGTGATGCCCTTTGCTAAAAAGGCCCAGATAAAAATAAAAATCCAAGGTAAAAAACTCCATAACATATTCTCCAAAAGGAAGGTAGGATAGCTCATCTCATGGTAATAATTCTCCCCAGTATACCTCCCAAAACTTTGGGTCCAATAATAAAATTTAAGCCCCGATTCAATAGGTATATTATTAATTAATTTACCTGGATGTAAATCGAATTGTTGGTACAAGCCCCAACTCATGGGGATCAATAAAATACCAATGATCAATATGCCTAATAGATAAATTGGTTTGAAAAAATAAGCCCATTTTTTTTCAAAAAACCATTGTGGTGCAAAAGCTAAAACAGGCACTACTAGTGCAATAGGCCCTTTGGTCATCATGCCCCCAGCAATCGCCACCATGGCCCATACAAAATCTTTCGAGTTATTAGAGGCTGCCCACTTTGCGATCAACCAAATACTTAATGCCACCCAGCCCATCAACATGGTATCCGTTCTTACATCATGGGCGATTAAGAAAAAGGCTTGACAGCTTGCTAAAATTAACACTGCTAAATAGGCAACAGTTTGATGGTACTTTAATTGTGCAAATTTGAAAGTAGCATACAACGCAACAATCAAAAAAATAAATGAAGGTAATCTGTAAGCCCAATCATAAATACCAAATATTTTCATGGATAAGGCAGACAACCAAAAAAGCATGGGTGGTTTATCTAAATAATCTTTACCTAGGTCATATATTTGAAGAAAGCTATTTCGTTCTAGCATTTCTCTACTAATAGACGCATATTGTGTTGCATCAATATCCATTAAGGGAATACAAAATAGCCCTACCAATTGAACACCTAATAATGCAGTGAGTAAAAGGCAGAATGTATTTTTATTCATTTTAATTATTTGATGAGCGACTTAAAGTTATAGGTACTAAGCGCCTTTCACTTGTTTAAATTGCAATGGACCAACCCATTTTAAATAGGCCTTTGCCATTACAAATCCTGAAATCAATCCAATGATGGTTCCCCCAACAATATCCAATGGATAATGTACACCAACATAAATTTGTGCAAAAGCAATGATGCCCGCCCAAACAAAAAAGAATTTTGTATAGCGTTGTTGCGTTATGCCCCATGTCATGAAAATGAACATGGCGATTCCAAAATGGTTGGCAGCATGTGAGGATGTAAAACTAAATCCGCCAGAACATTGGTCTAATAAAAGTCTGGTCTTGCCAATGAATGCAGGGTCGTTACAGGGTCTTAAACGATGGAAAAACGGCTTAAAGACACTGCTACTTATTTGATCTGTCAACCCAACATTAAGCAAAGCAAACAAAAGCCATTTCAAAGTTTTCCAACCAACCTGATAGATCAACCAGCCCAACAATCCAATATACAAGGGGATCCAATTATTGGAATGTCTGGTCCAAGGCAGGATAGAATCCAAAATAGGATGGTGCCATACCCCATTGATTTGGTAAAACAATGCCTGATCGATGTCCTTAATTTGTTGAAAAATACTTAGCCCCATACGGTAAAGATACAAGGAATGGAAAAATTTAAAGTAAATTTGCAGACCGATTTATTTTAATATTAAGCTATGTCATTAATCAAGAGCATTTCAGGTTTTAGAGGCACCATTGGTGGTCGCCCAAACGATAACCTAACGCCAATCGATATTGTAAAATTTGCATCCGCATATGGCACCTGGTTGATCAGAAAATCAGCTGGAAAAAAGAAAGTGATTGTAGGTCGTGATGGAAGAATGAGTGGCTTAATGGTAGAAGCCTTAGTGGAACAAAGTTTATTGGCCCTGGGTATCGATGTGGTACATTTAGGATTAAGCACGACACCCACTGTCGAAATGGCCGTGGTATTTGAGGATGCAGATGGTGGCATCATATTGACAGCCAGCCACAATCCAAAAGAATGGAATGCCCTTAAATTATTAAATGAGAAAGGTGAATTTGTAAGTGGCGAGGAAGGGAAAACCATTTTAGCATTAGCAGAAAAAGAAGATTTTGAATACGCCCCCGTGGACGCCATGGGCGAACTGATTGGCGATGATAACAGTTTGTCAAAACATATCCAAGCAATTTTAGACCACCCGTTGGTCGATGTTTACGAGATCAAGAAAGCCAATTTCAAAGTGGTGGTAGACGCCATCAATAGTTCTGGTGCTTTTACTGTACCTGCATTATTGAAAGCCATTGGCGTAGAAGATATTATAGTATTGAACGCAGAAATGACTGGAGATTTTGCCCACAATCCAGAGCCTCTCAAAGAACACTTAACCGAACTATGTGACACAGTGGTGAAAGAAAATGCACATTTAGGCATCGCTGTAGATCCTGATGTGGATCGTTTATGTTTTGTAAGTGAAGATGGAAATTTATTTGGAGAAGAATATACCTTAGTAGCCGTTGCTGATTATATATTACAATATACAAAAGGGGCCACTGTAAGCAATTTATCTTCAACCAGGGCTTTAAGAGATGTCACGGAACAACATGGCTGCACTTATTTTGCAAGTGCTGTTGGAGAAGTGAATGTGGTGACTAAAATGAAGGCCGAAAAAGCAGTGATTGGTGGAGAAGGCAATGGTGGTATTATTGTGCCTGATTTACATTATGGAAGAGATGCTTTAATTGGCATTGCATTGTTCTTGTCGCATCTTGCAAAAGCAGAAAAAACCTGTTCTAATTTGAGAGCGAGTTATCCTGCATATTATATGAGTAAGAAAAAGATGGACTTGAATGCCAACATTTCATTGTCAACCCTATTCGAACAATTAAAAAAAGAATTTGCCGCATACCCAATGAATGAAGTAGATGGATTGAAGATAGACTTTGAAAACGAATGGGTCCACTTAAGATCTAGCAATACAGAACCAATTATGCGCATTTATACAGAAGCAAAAACACAGGAAGCTGCAGATGCATTAGCAGATAAAATTATTCAGCTGATCCATAAAATTCAATAATTTAGCAATCATGCAGAGAATCTATTTTGACAATGCGGCCACTACCCCGCTTGCGCCCGAAGTACTTGAAGCAATGATGCCTTATTTGACCGAAAAATTTGGCAATCCTTCCTCTATTTATAGCTATGGAAGAGAAACAAGATTGGCTATTGAACAAGCTAGGAAATCGGTCGCAAAAAACTTAGGTGCTAAGCCTGCCGAAATATTTTTTACAAGTGGAGGTACAGAAAGTAGCAATACTGTTTTAAATGCAGCTATCAACGATTTAGGATGTAAGCATATCATTAGCTCTCCAATCGAACACCATGCCACTTTACATACGGTAACGCATTTAGCTAAATTGCACAACCTGAAATTAAGCTTTGTGGCAATTTTACCCAATGGCCATATTGATATGGATCATTTAGCAACACTACTTGCAGCTTCAAATGAAAAAACAATCGTCACCATTATGCATGCCAATAATGAAATTGGTAACATGATAGACATTGCAGCTATAGGACAACTTTGCAAACAACACCAAGCTTATTTTCATAGTGATACTGTGCAGACCGTAGGTCATTTCCCGTTTGAATTAAGTCAACTACCTGTTGATTTTATTACTGGTGCTGGACATAAATTTCATGGACCTAAGGGCGTAGGTATTTTATACATCAACGAAAATGTGAAGATAAGTCCTTTGGTGCATGGTGGATCACAAGAACGCAATATGCGTGCAGGTACCGAAAATTTATATGGTATTGTTGGCTTTGCAAAAGCACTTGAATTGGCAACAGAAAAATACCAAGAAGATCGTCAATACATTGAATCATTAAAGCAGTATTTGCATGATCAATTGATTGCAAAAATACCTAGCGTGAGTTTTAATGGCGATCCATTTGGAAAAAGTTTATACAACTTATTGAGTGTTAATTTCCCAAAAAATGAAAAGACCGAAATGATTTTGTTTAATTTAGACATGCATCATGTTTGTGCTAGCGGCGGAAGCGCCTGCTCAAGCGGTGCGCAACAAGGCTCACATGTTATTAACGCACTGAATAAAGGTTCCGAGATTGTCACTGTTCGTTTTTCTTTCTCAAAACATAATACTACAACCGAAATTGATCAAGTTGTCACAGCCTTGATGACCATGTTAGATTAATTTAGATTGTAAAATAGTCAAGTGCGAATCGAACTTGGTTAAATAGATAGATAATATAGACAAAGTAATAAAATAAAAAGGCGCTTCAAACGAAGCGCCTTTTTTAATAGGATCCAATTCAACTAAGGTTGAGTTTCTACTGGAATACCCTTTTCTAAATTTTCAATTACATTGATCAATTGATAACAAGTCATAATATCCTGAATAAATGCAAATTGCTTATTATTGAACTCTGTCCCTTTATTCTGATAGGCATTTTCTGCATTTTGCAAAAACTGCGCTTCTGACATAGCCGTACCCAATGATTTATAATAAGCCAATTGTTGTTTTAAATCCTTCACAACAGCCATTCCTACTCTTTTTGCTAATTCAGTATCACCAGCAGCATAGGCAGCTTGCAAGTATAAATAAGAAAAGTAATTGTGTTGATTACCTCTATTAGAAGACATGCCATAAGGGAAGTTTTTAGTGCTCAGCTCTTTATCTAATTTTCTTAAAATTTGAACTGCACTGTCCTTCTTACCTACAGCCACAAGTGCTTGTGCAATCTGAGCCACATTCAATCTTAATGAATTCAAATGCCTTCTGTTTTCTTCGTCATAGTATACATTAGACTTGCTTGAATTTTTGAAATCAAATTTAGTCATTGTGTTTTTATACGCTGCGTCTGTATCCACAGATGCTCCTTTTACAGGTACCAATTCATAAGCTAAACCAGTTTGACGAACATATTGATCCAATCCTAAGTCTTTTAACTCCTGAGTAGATGTAAAGCAAATTGGACGCTTAAACTGAGTTGTTGCAATGATGGCATAAATAGCCAATTCATTTTTGATCATGTATTGTCTATTTGGATTGAAATCAATTAACATTTCAGACTCTATATTATCCGATGGCTTAGCAATACCAGAAGCCAAAGCAAATTCCTTATTGATTGGTAATTTGAACTTATGTGTTGGGAAGATATTCACTGGGCCCTCCTGCGTTGAAGCCTGGTATTTGCCTGTTTGATCTCCAATCACATACCTTAACATAGAATCCAAATTATGGTAAGTGGTTTCGCCAAATTCTGGAAGTGGGTTGTAATATGCCACATTTAATTTATTGCCAGCAACTTGTTCTTCGGTAAAAATAACATCAAACTTATCGCTCTTATTCACTTTATACCTTAATTCACGCATGTACCAATCTGAGCCCAATAAACTATTCACTACCACGCGCACATCTGGTCTGATGCCTTCTACTTCCTGCGCATACCATAATGGATAAGTATCATTGTCCCCAAATGAGAATAAGATGGCATTTGGAGGGCAGCTTTCTAAATAAGCTCTTGCCATGTCACGAGCCAAAGTCTTTTGGCCACGATCATGGTCGTCCCACTCCTGCTGCGCCATCAATGTTGGCACTGCTAATAAACAAACTAAAGTTGCAATTGTACCAGCCATATTTTTATTAATGACTTTGCTTAGCCAATCTGCTACTTGTAAAACACCTAGCCCAATCCATATTGCAAATGCATAAAAAGAGCCAACGTAAGCATAGTCACGTTCACGTGGTTGTAGCGTTACTTGGTTCAAGTATATTACAATCGCTAAACCGGTGAAGAAAAATAACAAACCTGTCACAACGAAATCTTTTTTATTCTGTTGGTATTGGTATAATAATCCAATGATACCTAAGAAAAATGGCAACATAAACAAGTTGTTATTTGCCTTATTGTCTTTACCAATACTATCTGGTAATTTTGATTGTTCTCCAAAGAAGAAATTATCTACGACAGCTATACCTGTTTTGAAATTACCATCACGCACATTGCCGAATCCTTGTAAATCGTTTTGTTTACCAGCAAAATTCCATAAGAAATAACGCAAGTACATAAAGCCAAATTGATAATTTGTAAAATACTTGATATTATCTCTTAGTGTTGGCACATCCCCTTCTTGTACCCCAGCAAATGCACGGTAACTATCTAGCTGTCCGCGATCATTGTCACCATCCCACATTCTTGGGAACAAATGTGCCGAAGGTGCAGAACTCCAATCTCTTTTAATATTTTTTCCTGAGAACTCATAGTTGTTTGGCGTTTTCACATACTGATCGCTGCCTTCCACAGTTTCTGCTTTATCAACAAAATCAGGACCATATAAAATAGGCCAATCTCCATATTGCTCTCTTCCTAAATAGCCCACCAAAGTAACAGGATTGTCTACATTGTACATATCTACAGAAGGGTCTGCATTAGAACGAATCATTGTAGTTAAGTAGGTAGAATACCCAATTAAAACAAAAACAGTTGACCAAATACCCAACTTTAAAAAATAATATCCTTTTTTATTTGCATATCGTATACCAACCACAAATAAAGCAGAAAGCAAAACAAAGAAACTTACAAAGCCGCTATAAAAAGGCAAACCAAAACTATTTACAAATTGAATATCAAATGCAGCTGCCCACTTGATGGTATATTGAATTAAAAATACTTGTACCAACCCTGTAATGATTACGCCCACTAAGAATGCAAATAGAGCCCCTTTCACACTTGGCTTATACAATCTAAAATAATACACCATTACAATTGCAGGAATGGTTAAAAGGTTCAATAAATGGACCCCAATAGAAATACCCATGATATAGAAAATGAAAATGATCCACTTATCTGCACCTGGCTGATCTGCTTTGTCTTCCCATTTTAAAATCGCCCAGAATACCAATGCAGTAAAGAATGAACTCAATGCATACACTTCACCTTCAACAGCACTATACCAAAATGAATCACTAAAAGTATAAGCTAAAGCACCTACTACACCAGCACCCATCACCAAAAAGATTTGGTTATTGGTTAATTCCGTTCCAGTCTTGGCAACTAAAATACGTTTTGCAAAATGGGTAATGGTCCAAAATAAAAATAGAATTGTAAAACCACTTGCAATAGCACTCATACTATTCACAGCCAAAGCTGCTGTTTGAGGATTGTCTCCAAAAAAGATGATAAACACCCTTCCTAAAAGTACAAACATAGGTGCTCCAGGAGGATGTGGAATTTGTAATTTATAGGCACTACTGATAAACTCTCCGCAGTCCCAAAAGCTACCAGAAGCTTCCATCGTTAATAAGTAAACAGTGCATGCAATTAAGGTAACTGCCCAGCCTGTTAGATTGTTGATTTTTTTGAAATCCATTTTGTCCATTTTAGTAGTTGCAAACTTAACTGAAACTGAGCAAAAAGGGAAATTTGAGCCATTTTTATGGTTATTTTAAGAATTTAAGGTTTCACTCGCCTATTCTTAGGTGGGGTTTTTTATCTTTGTGCCCCATGAGTCAAAATCGATCTGTCGCATTCCATACATTAGGCTGTAAACTTAATTTTTCAGAAACCTCTACCATGTCTAGGCAACTAGAATTGGAAGGCTTTGAAAAGAAGCAGTTTACAGAACAAGCAGACGTATATGTAATCAATACTTGCTCTGTAACTGAAAATGCAGATAAGGAATGTAGACAATTGGTAAGAAGAGTGCAGCGATTGGCACCTGAAAGTTTTATTGTGATTACTGGATGTTACGCCCAATTAAAACCCCAAGAAATCGCAACCATACCAGGCGTTGATCTGGTATTAGGTGCGGCTGAGAAGTTTAACTTAGTGGAGCATCTTGCCAATCTAACAAAAGGAGATGAAACCAAAATTTGTAGCTGTGATATTGATACCTTAACGGGATTCCATAGCTCCTTCTCTGTGAATGACAGAACCAGAACCTTTTTAAAAGTGCAAGATGGATGTGATTATAGTTGTTCCTTTTGTACCATCCCAATGGCAAGAGGTAAAAGTAGAAGTGATACAGTAGCAGGTGTGGTGAAACAAGCAAAGGGCTTAGCTGAAAAAGGTGTAAAAGAAATTGTATTGACTGGTATTAACCTTGGTGATTTTGGAAAAGGGGGCGATGGTGGTAAGCATCATGAAGAAAGCTTTTTTAAACTCATCAAAGCATTGGATACTGAAACTGCAATTGAACGTTACCGTATCTCGTCTATAGAACCCAATTTATTAACAGATGAAATCATTGCATGGGTCGCACAGAGTAAAAAATTCATGCCGCATTTTCACATTCCTTTACAAAGTGGCTCTGATGCTGTTTTGAAATTGATGCAACGTAGGTACAATAGTCAATTTTATAAAGAAAGAATTGAATTGGTTAAGAAGCTAATACCTCATGCTGCTATTGGGGTGGATGTCATTGTAGGATCTCCTGGAGAAACAGATGCCTATTTTCAAGAGAGTTTCGCTTTCATTCATAGCTTAGACATTTCTTACTTGCATGTGTTTACCTATTCTGAACGTGCAGCTACAAAGGCTTTAGATATCAAGCCCGTTGTACCAATTGCAATACGCAACGAACGCAATAAAATATTACGCAATCTCTCTTACCAGAAATTACAATATTTTACTGAAGCACATAGAGGCCAAAACAGAAAAGTCTTATTTGAATCTGTTAAAAAAACAGCAGACGGTGCAATGGAAATGTTAGAAGGTTATTCTGATAATTATATTAGGGTTGCCATTCCTTATAAAGCTGAATGGAGCAATCAAATTGTAGACTGGACGATCTAATTAAATGATTCAAATTAAAGGACTCAAATTAAATTAAAGGGCTGAAACTTCTTCTAATTTAAACTCTACAATCATCATCATATTGATGCTATCTAATCTAACATAAACAGATTTCTTATCTGCTTTTATGACTTCCCCTCTTTGTCCCATGAATAACCCATTGTTAACAGTCACTTTTGTTTGTGGCTTAATGGATTCCATATCCACCACTTGGATATTGGTATAAGACAGGCCTAAGTATTTTCTGATTAATTCAATTTCATTATCTCTAATGATGGCAGGTTTTTTTTCAAAATATAAAAAACGCACCACCCCCATTGTATTCAAAACATTGGTATATTCTTCCTTTGTGGCTTTTACAAAAACATAAGATTTAAACAAAGGCTCTTCGATTATTTTTTTTCGATCGGTCCACTGACGTTCTTTTTTTTGAGTAGGACACCAGCTTTCAATGCCTTTTTGTGCAAAATTTGAATCTACTTTTTTCTCCCATTTTGGTTTCGTATACACCACATGCCACTTTCTCAATTGCTCCATGTTCTCACTTATTTTTTTACAATTGCTGTCGTTTTTTTATTCAAAGCAGCTAAAATTTTACTAGACTCATTTAACTGATAATCTTTGGCTAAATCTTTAATCCATGCTTGGTAACGATCTTGTTTTGACTTATCTGGATTATTATAAAATTTATTATAGTCTACTTTAATTGGAGCCAATTTCATAGCCGTACTTAATTTTAACGCCTGTTCATTCTGTTTAGAAACTTCTTGAACGCGCTTTTTAAAAGCCTGATACTTGTCTAATCTCAAATACACAGGCGTTTCAATTTGGTTTGACACCCAAAGTAGATTTTCTTTGAATCTATTTAATGCTGTGTCGTTTTTAATATTCAAATTGGTTGACTGAATCACTTGAGATAATGGTGCATTATTAGGCCATACCGTGTATCTTGCGCGCTCCATTTCATCCCAACTTAATGCAGATTCATTATCTTTTTCTCTATACTTAAGGTACTCGTATTCGTCTGGCAAAACAACATCAGGTGCTACACCTTTTTTTTGCGTAGAACTTCCAGTGATACGATAGAACTTTTGGAATGTTAACTTAACTGCCCCATATTCTGTTTGTATTCCCAATGAATCCAATGGTTTTCCAAAAGCGACATTTCTTTGCACAGTTCCTTTACCATAGGTAGAACTACTTCCCACAATGATGCCTCGTTTATAATCTTGAATGGCGCCAGCAAAAATTTCACTTGCAGATGCACTAAACTCATTGGCCATCACTACCAATGGACCATCATAAAGAATACCTGGTGTTTCGTCGTATAAAGTTTGAGATCTGCCTTCTTTGTTTCTGATTTGTACCACTGGTCCTTTGTCTATAAATAAACCAGCCATTTGCACCACTTCGTATAAAGAACCACCGCCATTGAATCGCACATCAATGACAATGCCTTTCACATTTTCTGCTTTCAATTTTTTAATTTCCGCAGCTACATCCTCGGAACATCTATGTCCATCCTCTCTTTCAAAATCGGCATAGAAATCGGGTAATAAGATATAACCGTATTTGTCTTCTCCATTTTGTATCACTACGCTTCTTGCATAGCCTTCGTCCAAGACAATTTTTTCTCTAATTAATGCAACCACTTTGAAAGTACCATCCGGCTTTCTAAAAGTCAATCTTACTTCGGTTCCTAAATTACCTCTAATTAATTTAACTGCATCCGTTGTTTCATAACCAGATACATCCACTGGTTCGTCTGTTCCTTGTGCAATTTTTACAATGACGTCATTAACAACTATCTGTCCAGACTTCCATGCTGGCCCACCTGGTTGAATGCTAGCAATACGGATGCCAAAATCATCCTGTGTCAATTGTGCGCCAATGCCATAAATGACACCACTCATTTGTTCTGTAAAAGAACGCTTTTCTACCGGTGCTAAATAGTCTGTATGCGGATCCATTAAACCCGTAATTGAATTCAAGAATAGTTCAAATCGTTTTTCTTTAGTAAAGGTTTTTTCAAAAGATTCTAATCTCTTTTTATAAGACTTCTTAATATATGCTCTTGATTCCGCTTCTAATGTAGCATCATTTTTGATGACAAATTTTTCCTTGCCTTTATTCTTTTCACGCTCATCAATCAAACTTGCATATCGTTCGATTGTTCTATACTTCAACAACATTTCCCAACGGTTTGCTCTTTCAGTTGCGTCTTTTGGATAGCCTAATTTATCTGTATTTAATAACACTGAATCATCTTTACTAAAGTCAAAAGGCTGATCCATGATTTGATTAAATAAAGCTTGTGTTTCTTTTTTGCGAATTTCATAGATACGACTCACAGCTGGTTGAAAAGCAATAGTGGTGCCATGAATTTCATCGTCAATTGTTGTACTATAAATGGATAAACTATCAATATCTGACTGAAGAAAAGTATTTTTTTCTGGATCCAATGCTTTGAAATATCCATTAAAAACTTCTTTAGAAAATTGGTCATCAATATTTCTTGGACTATAATGTTCTGATTCCAATAAATGACCAACTGTTGACAATAATTTTCGCTGTCTTAATTCAGGCGACTCTTGATCTTCAGGCTTAAAGGTGTTAAAGGCAAAAAATAAAGCCCCAAAAAGGAACACTGTGGCAAAAACTTTCCACTTATTTTGTTGTACGTATGTCATAATCTTGTGCATGTAGGATTTCAAAATTAGCGTAAAATGGGAATCTTATGAGTCTATTTATGTTTTTCTACTCTTTTTTAGCATTATTTTATAAAAACATGCTCAACTAATTTTATTGATTACTGAATTAACGTATTTTTGCAGCCCAAATGGAGGGCGTAGCTCAGTAGGTTAGAGCGACAGTTTGTGGCACTGTAGGCCGTGGGTTCGAGACCCATCGTTCTCCCATTAAAAACCTGTCCCAATTTTAGGGATGGGTTTTTTAGTTTAATTGCTTGTTATGACACTTTTATTGATTCCAATTTTAGTAGGTGCTTTTGGCTGGTGCTTGGTATGGGCCATAGGCATTGTACCATTCAAATGGCCTTATTTGTCAGATAAATGGATTAGACAAATTGATTTGACCGAAATCATTCCACATTTGGCGAAAAACGACCCTTTTGACGAACTCAAGCCATTGATCAATGAAAAATTAGATGACTTTTTTAGACATAAACTAAGTTCCAAGCTACCTATCATCTCTATGTTTATTGGAGATAAGACCATTGAGGATTTAAAGGCCGTATTCATGGAAGAATTAGCCCTACTCTTTCCATTACTCATTAGCGAGTTCAGTGCTTACTTAAATAAGGACTTACAGGCACAATGGCAGCAAAAATTAAGCAAAATAGTACAGCAAAAAGTCATCAAGGCAAGCAGGCCTTATAGATGGGTTGCATTTGCATTTGGTGCAATTTGGGGAGCTATCATTGCATTAATCCTTCCTCTTATTTAACCGTTTATACTTTACATCCACCATTCTTTAAACTTTAGCACGAATTTTGTGTTATTGGTTAAACAGAATACAATCGTCATGGTCTTAAAGACCACAATCACAAATATGAAAAAACTAACAATACTTTTTAGCGCTCTTTTGATTCAAGTTGCCTTATTTGCACAAATTCCAACTGGTCGTCCATCAGGTGCAGGCGCAGGCGGCAGCATGAATGTGGGGCATTTTTACGGAAAAGTCGTAGATGCCAATAAAAAAGGGATCGATGGTGCCACCGTACAGTTAAAAGGTAGCAAGTACGATCCTGCCACTAAAAAAGCAAATGAAGTGACTTTGGCTACGATGATTACCGCTAATAATGGTGATTTTAGTTTTGACAACCTATCTGTGATGGGTAATTTTAAACTGATTATCACCGGGATTGGATTCAAGAAATATGAAAAGCAAATTAGCTTTAACCTTAAGCCAAATGGCAACCCTCAAGATATGATGGCTTTGGTAGATAAAGATTTAGGGAATATCAAATTAGATGAGGATCCAAATCAATTGCAAAGTGTTACAGTAACTAGCACAGCTAAACCACAATTTGAAATGGGCATTGATAGAAAGATTTTCAATGTAGATAAAAACTTAGCAAGCACGGGGCAAACTGCAGTAGAGGTGATGAAAAATATTCCCAACTTAAATGTGGACATTGATGGCAATGTGACATTAAGAAATGCTACGCCTACTTTATTGATTGACAATCGCCCAACTACATTGACATTGGATCAAATTCCATCTGATATTATTGACAGAGTGGAAATCATTACCAATCCTTCTGCAAAATATGATGCATCAGGTGGCAATGCTGGTATTTTAAACATTGTCTTAAAGAAGAATAAGAAGAATGGTTATAATGGAGGACTTAGAGGCGGTGTGGATATGCGTGGTAAAATCAATGCAGGTGGTGATATTAATTTAAGAACCAATAAAATTAACTTTTCAGGAAGTGCCAATCTTAGAAATAGTAAATCAATTAGCACGACTGACAACTATAGAGATCTTCTATTAGTATCAAAGCCAACTAGCATCAGTACCTTTACAGATAATATTGGTTTAAGTGAATTCGCTTTTTACAGAGCAGGCTTTGATTATTTAATTGACAACCGTAATACATTATCTCTTTTTGGAAACATTGTGAAAGGAGATTTTGGCAATACCTCTACACAAACAATTGATTCCATTTTTAATGGTGTTAATAGAAATAACAATATAGCATTAGACAATACCTCTATATTCTCATTTTTAAACAAAGGTGCTCAAGCTAGTTTCAAGCACTTATTTGCTGAAACAGGACATGAATTGAGTGCGGATTTCAATTACAACGAAAGCACGAATGACAATAACTCATTAATCAACTCTAAGTTTATCAATCAAAGAACAATTGGTTCTGGATACAATAAAAATTACACTTCTAATATTGATTACGAAAAATTATTCAAAAACAATGCTAAGTTTGAAGCTGGTATTAGAATGAATAATCGCGATGAATTCAATTCTAGAGATCAGTTTAGAAATGAAATACTTGTAAATAGTATTAGCAATCAATTAAGATACAACGAACAAATTTTAGCAGCCTACTCTAACTTAGGTGGTAAGAAAGATAATCTTAGTTACCAACTTGGATTTAGAGTGGAAAACAGATCTTATACTGTGAATGTATTGAATAAGCAAGGGCAAGATTCATTGGAATCTATTATCAAACTACCTATTTCATTATTCCCTAGTGCTTTCTTAAGTTATAAAGTGAATGACAAAAACGATGTTCAGTTTAACTATTCTAAGCGTATCAATGCGCCAAATCCATTCCAGTTACAACCATTTGCAGATTATAGTGACCCATTAAATATCTCTGTAGGTAACCCTAAATTGAAACCGCAATTCACGCATTCATTTGAAGTAGCTTACAATAATGTATATAAAAAGGGATCTAATTTATTGGTAACAGCTTATTACAAATATAGTACTGACTTAATCACCAACTATATCTACAAGGACATCAATCCTATTAACAACGATAGCACTTTCTTCAGTTCCTATATCAATGCCAATACTTCTAAAGTATTTGGTTTAGAAATTAGCAATAAAACGACCATTACAAAATGGTGGGATTTAAACCTAAGCTTTAACTTATTTAAATCAGAGATCAATTCTACTATTGTTGGTCAAGACGTCAATAACAACTTAACCAGCTGGTTTAGTAAAATGAATAATAACTTCAAGCTTGTAAAAGGATTATCACTTCAATTTAGTGGTCAATACCAAGCCAAGACGATCTTACCTCCAGGTGGTAACTCTGGTGGAGGTGGCGGAAGAGGCGGCGGCGGATTTGGTGGAGGCGGTGGCGGATTTGGTGGTCCACAGTCTACTGCGCAAGGATACAATTTACCTAACTATGATTTTGATTTAGGAATTAGAAAGGATTGGACCTTGAAAGGTGGCAAAACTGCATCATTGACTTTGAGTGCTAGTGATGTCTTTAAAACTAGAGTCAACCAAACTTATTCAGAAAGTTTATACTTCACTCAAAATGTAACAAGAATAAGAGATCAGCAATTCTTTAGATTGAACTTCTCTTATCGCTTTGGTAAATTTGATGTAAATCTATTAAGAAGAAAAAGTACAAAGATGCAAGAAGGAAGTGGAGGTATGGACCAAATGCAACAATAAGGAATACAATATTTATTTAGAGGTTTTACCTTCTAACATAGGAACAAAAGAGAATGCCTCAAAGGATTCTCTTTTTTCTTTTCCATCCTTTTTCTTGGTCAAACGTAACATCCTTTGTTCTGCTCCATCCTCATCCAATGGAATGACCATTTTCCCGTTCACTTTTAATTGTGCCCAAAGTTTTTCAGGCACTTTAGGAGCTGCGGCGGTGATTAAAATTTTATCGAATGGAGCAAGCTCAGGTAAGCCCTCAAATCCATCTCCAAAACAAAAATGAATATCCGAATATTGTTGTTTAAAAATATAGGAAGGGGTTAAATCAAAGAGTTGTTTTTGTCGCTCAATTGTAAATACTTTAGCACCCATTGCAGCTAACACTGTTGTTTGATACATACTTCCTGTGCCAATTTCTAAAACTTTTTCTCCTGGCTTAATTTGTAATAATTGTGTTTGATAGGCCACCGTATAGGGCTGAGAAATGGTTTGGTCTGCTGCTATTGGGAACGCACGATCTTCATAGGCGATTCTGTCAAATGCAGAGTCTAAAAAGAAATGCCTAGGAATGGAACCAATGGCCTCTAATACTTTTTCGTCGGTAATCCCTTTTTCTTTTAATATTTTTACCAACTGAATGCGTAAACCTTTATGCAGGTATGCATCTTCTAATTTTCGCATACTTGATTTAATTTAACTGCATTGCTGCAATAATGGTATTGATTTTATTTTGCAAATGTGCATAGACTTCATCAAATGCAGCCCTATTTGGTAAAACTGCATTGACGCTAAAATAAAATTTAATTTTAGGCTCCGTACCACTTGGTCTTGCAGAAATTTTTGTACCATCTTCGGTTACAAATTGCAATACATTGCTTTTTGGTAATTCAATTTTTGCTTGAACCCCAGTTAATAAATTGGTGCTTACTTGCAATTGATAATCCAATAAGGTAACCACTTTCATTCCAGCAATTTCAGTCGGTGGTTGTTTTCTGTAGCCTTCCATCATCGCTGCAATTTCTTGCTGACCATTCATGCCTTTTTTAGTAATGCTAATTAAGTGTTCATAATAGAAACCATATTGCATATACAATTCGATCATCTTATCAAATAAGGTCTTGCCTTTGCTTTTTTCATAAGCAGCCATCTCACACAATAAAGCCACTGCACTCACCGCGTCTTTATCTCTTATTTGATCCCCAATCATTAAGCCAAAGCTCTCTTCTCCCCCAATGATATAATTTTCTTTGCCTTCTTTTTCTTTAACCAATTCTGCAATCCACTTAAATCCTGTCAATACATTATAGCAATTAACTTCATTTTGTCTTGCCACCTCATTAATCATCTCGGTTGTTACAATCGTAGTCACCACCATATCGTTTGGTGCTGCAATACCCTTGGCTCTTCTGGCTTCCATCATATAGGCAAATGCCAATACAGCTGTTTGATTGCCATTCATTAAGACCCATTCTCCCTTATGATTTTTTACACCAATGCCTACTCTATCTGCATCTGGGTCGGTTCCTAAAAGAATATCTGCATCCAATGCCTTTGCTTTGTCTAATCCAATTCGCATTGTTTCACTCTCTTCTGGATTAGGGTAAGCCACCGTAGGGAAATTTCCATCTGGTGTAGCCTGCTCCTCTACCACATGCACATTATTAAAACCATATGCCGCCAACACTTTTGGAACCAGTGTAATACCAGTGCCATGAATTGGTGTGTACACAATTTTCAAATCACTTTGTGCTGCAATCACTTCTGGATAGACACTTAAAGATTGTAACATTTTAATATATGCCTCATCCATAGATGCTCCTATTAATTGAATCAAAGCATCTCCACCATCCCATTTGACTTCTTCCAAAGACTGAATTGCTTCTACTTCCGTAATCACATTTTTATCATGGGGTGGGACCAGTTGACCACCATCATCCCAATAAGCTTTATACCCATTGTATTCTTTTGGATTATGCGAAGCAGTACAAACAACCCCCGCTTTGCATTGTAAAGTTCGAATAGCAAAGCTCAATTCTGGGGTCGGTCTCAAAGCTTCAAATAAATACACTTTGATCCCATTTGCAGCAAAAACCTGAGCGGTCGTTTCTGCAAAGAATCTTGAATTATTTCGACTATCATGTCCCACCACCACAGAAATTGATTCGTTGGGATAGGTTTTTAATAAGTAATTAGAAAAACCCTGTGTGGCCATACCAATGGTATATTTATTCACTCTATTGGTACCAACGCCCATTAGACCCCTTAATCCTCCAGTTCCAAACTCAAGATTTCTGTAAAATGCGTCTTCTAACAGGTCTGGTTGATTGGCCTGCAAAGACTTGATCTCCTCCTTGGTGGCAGCATCATAATTACCCGCTAACCAGCTTGCAATTTTTTGATCTATCGCTTGATTCATAATGGAATGGATTAAAATACTAGGAATAGCGGCAAATTAAATAATTCTACTTAAAAAAGCCCTTAAAATGCGTATTAGTTTCCTAATAATCTGTGTATTATTTGAGGGTATTTTAATTAAGAGACTAAAGGAAATGGAGTAAATTCGTGTTTCAGTCAAAATGCTATTCAACATGGAATTCATCAGCCATATTTTTTTTCTTATCCTATCGGTCGTTGCTTTTTACATTTTTGGTAAAAAGATACTAACCATAAAAAGAAACATCCATCTTGGAAGACCGGTTGAACTCAATGATCAACCCATTGCTAGATGGAAGAATGTTTTTTTATTGGCTTTAGGACAAAAGAAAATGTTTAGAAATATTCCAGTCGCATTGTTGCACCTTATTCTTTATGTTGGCTTTATCATTATCAATATTGAACTACTTGAAATTATTGTAGATGGTATTTTTGGCACCCACCGTTTTTTTGAACCATTTCTTGGGGTTTTGTACCCCACCTTAATCAATAGCTTTGAAGTTTTGGCGCTATTGGTTTTTGTGGCTTGCCTATTCTTTTTGTCCAGAAGAAATATCATCCGTGTAAAAAGATTAATCAGCAATGATTTGACTGGATGGCCAAAAACAGATGCGAACTTAATCTTGGCCATTGAGATTGTTTTGATGGGTTTGTTTTTAACAATGAATGCGGCAGATCCTGCAGCAAATTTTATCATCTCTTCATGGATGAAGCCTTTGTTTTCTAACTTTAATGAACATCAACTACATACGATAGAACAAACGGCATGGTGGATGCATATTTTAGGGATTTATGCATTTATGAACTACTTACCTTATTCAAAACATTTACATATTGTATTGGCCTTCCCAAATGCCTATTATGCTTCCTTGGAACCAAAAGGCAAAATGCACAATATGGTTGCTATTCAGAATGAAGTGCTTTATGCCATGCAACCTGAATTAGCGCCAACCAATGTAGCAGCTCCAGAAAAATTTGGTGCTAAAGATGTGATGGATTTGAGTTGGAAAAATTTAATGGACGCCTATAGTTGTACTGAATGTGGAAGATGTAGTGCAGCTTGTCCCGCAAATAGCACAGGAAAATTATTGAGCCCAAGAAAGATTATGATGGATACCAGAGATCGTCTTGAAATCGTGGGAAAAAATATAGATACGAACGGACAATTTGTAGACGATGGAAAATCATTATTAAACGACCATATTACCATAGAAGAATTAAGGGCTTGTACTACTTGTAATGCCTGTGTAGAAGAATGTCCTGTGAGTATCTCTCCAATGGATATCATCATTGAACTAAGAAGGTCATTGATTATGGAGGATAGTAATGCGCCAACAGAATGGAATGGTATGTTTAGCAATATAGAAAACAATTTTGCTCCTTGGAAATTCGCTCCAGACGATAGAGACGCATGGACAAAGCAATCTTAAAATAAAATAAGTATGAAAGTATCTACAATGGCAGAAATGATGGCTGCTGGCACTAAGCCAGAAGTGTTATTTTGGGTAGGATGTGCTGGAAGTTTTGATCAAAGAGCACAAAAAATTACAAAAGCATTTGCGACCATCTTAGATAAGGCTGGCGTGGTCTATGCAATCTTAGGCAAGGAAGAAGCTTGTACAGGTGATCCTGCAAGAAGAGCTGGGAATGAATTCATGTTTCAGATGATGGCCTATCAAAATATACAAGTGATGAACGCTTATGAAATAAAAAAAATCGTCACCACTTGTCCGCATTGTTTCAATACCTTAAAGAACGAATACCCTGCATTGGGTGGTAACTACGATGTCATTCACCATACGCAGTTTTTACAGGAATTGATTGAAAATGGAAAAATCAAAATCTCAGATAGCAACGAATGGAAAGGGAAAACAATCACCTACCATGACAGTTGTTATTTGGGAAGGGCTAACGATATTTATGAAGCGCCAAGAAAAGTATTGGAGTCATTGGATGTTGAACTAAAAGAAATGCGCAGGTGTAAATCTAAAGGACTTTGCTGTGGCGCTGGTGGTGCACAGATGTTTAAAGAGGAAGAAAAAGGCACAAGCAGGATCAATATGGAAAGAGCAGACGAGGCCATTGAAACAAAAGCAGATTTTGTAGCGAGTGCTTGTCCGTTTTGTAACACCATGATGACTGACGGTATCAAAAATAGAAACGAAGAAGTGAAGACAGAAGTATTAGACATTGCTGAAATCATTGCGAAAGCAATACAATAAATCATTGCGAAAGCAACAATAAATTAGATATGGTTGACTTACCTACTATACTCCCAAAAAATTTCGATCCAAGATCTAGGGTTTGGGTCTACCAGTCCAACAGGACTTTCACTATGGGTGAGATTTTTGAAATTGAACCATTGCTTGAAAATTTTGTAGAAGACTGGAAAAGTCATGGCGCAAAAGTAAAAGGCTATGCCACTGTGTTGTATGGCCAATTCATTGTGATCATGGCAGACGAAACTGCTACCACCGTTGGAGGATGTAGTACAGACAGTTCTGTGCATGTGATTAAAGCCATTGAACAATTAACGGGGGTGCAAATGTTCAATAGAACGCTTTTAGCTTTTTTTGTAAAAGATAAAGTACAGACAGTACCTCAAGCGCAATTCAATTATGCACTTGAAAATGGATTGCTATCCATGGATACCCTTTATTTCAATAATTTAGTCAATACAAAAGCGACTTTAGAGACTGAATGGCTTCAACCTATTTCAAAGAGTTGGCTCGCTCAGTCTATTCAAGCTAAATAAAATGAGTACAACTATTGTTTACGCCATACCTAATTGCAATACAGTCAAAAAAGCATTGGACTGGATGAAGGCCAATAAGCAAGCTTATAGTTTTCATGATTATAAGAAACTAGGCATCACAAGTGCTCAATTAACCAGCTGGACTAAACAAGTTGGATGGGAAGCATTGATCAATAAAAAAGGTACCACCTGGAAATTACTAGGGCCTGAGGTTCAAGCAACCATTACCAATCAAAAAGCTGCCATTGCATTGATGGCAGAAAAAACATCAATCATACGCCGTCCTTTGATTGAGCAAAATGGAAAAATCATTGCACTTGGGTTCGATGAAGCTGAATATAAAAAAGCATTTAAATAAAATCATTCGCTATTACATAAAAAAAGTCCCGAAGTTATTCGGGACTTTTTTTATTAGGTCAAAGACTAAATTGTATTATTTCAAATTAGTTTCTAAAAATTTATCTAAATCAGCACCTCTTAAATCTCTAGCAACAATTTTACCGGTTTGGTCAATTAAAAAACTAGCTGGGATACTTTGGATACCAAACTGAGTTGCAACTGCATTGTTCCAGTATTTTAAATCACTTACATGGTTCCAAGCAAGACCATCTTTTTTAATCGCCTCTAACCATTTTGCTTTGTCCTGATCTAATGACACGCCCAAGACAGTGAAACCTTTTGATTTATATTTATTAAATGCTTTTACCACATTTGGATTTTCTGCTCTACATGGGCCACACCAGCTCGCCCAGAAATCAACCAATACATACTTACCTTTTAAAGACGAAAGCGTAAAAGGTTTCCCGTTCACATCATTTTGTGTGAAATCTGGAAGCATGGTTCCTATTTGTCCAAAAGCAGATGAAGCAATCGTTTTATCTATAAACTCAGCAAAAGGCCCTTTCTTAGCTGAAGGTGCTAATTCACCATAAATTGAAGCTAGATTATCTTTTACTTCTGGAAAGATATTTGAAAACTGCAACAGCATTAAAGTGGTTACTGGAGATGCTGCATTGGCTTTATATAAGGTATTGAATGTAGCAATGATCTCTTTAGCTTGAGTAGCAGCTGCACTACTCAATGAATCTTTTTTTGTGGTATTTTTTTCTGTACTTGCTGCTTGCATATTTGTCACATAGGGCATCATCTTTGGATTCAATACACTCATATAAACTTTGTATACATCATGGCTTACAGAACCGGTAATATTAATAGCAGCTGCATTTTGTACATCCCCTTCAACTAACACATTTTCATTGCCTACAAAAACTGGTATTTTTTGAGTGACACCATCGATGCTCAATACCAACAAACTTGGATATTGCAATTGAGTTTGAAGACTAAAATTACCTGCAACTGATTTTGCAGAGACTAATTCTTTATTGGAAACGCCGTCAATTAAAGAAACCATTGAAGCGTCTTTTACATTGGTCAACTTGCCTTGCAAATTCAATGATTGGGCATGCAAGAATGGACTAGCCAGAATCAAAGCAATCGCAATGATATTTTTTTTCATACTTTATATATTTATAG
>CAINOI010000067.1 GCA_903851465.1 uncultured Bacteroidota bacterium | reverse complement strand
TATTTTTTATTTAGCATCATAAATAACTTGTTCCCAATGAAGTTTTCCGTCTTTGATTGCAAAAGCAGCAAAAGCACGAGTCTTCATAGTTTGACCTGCCTTAGTTTTAGCAACAAAAGTTACCCAAGCATGACCCCATTTGAATCCTTCGTATTGTTTGTCATCAGTTGCTACAGTTACTACCTCATAATTAGGTGTACCAGCATCAACGCTTTCAAATGCTTCTCTTTGTTTTTTAAACATTTCAACTCTTTCAGTTACACTCAATCCAACTGAATCATCGTTATGCCATGATTTTGCTGTATCACTAAAGCAAGATGACCATGTAGCCCAATCACCTGCGCTATAGGCTTTGATTGCTTTGTTCATTAAATCCACATCTGGACCTTCTTTTACACAACTAGATGTTGAAGCAGCAGTTTCAGCTGTAGCAGTTTTTTCACTTGGTGTTGAACAAGCAAAAATTGTTGTAGCAAGCATTGCTACAAGGATTGTTTTTTTCATGTTTTATTGTTTAATTTAATTAAAAGGATGTTTTTTTATTTTTCGATATTCATGACATTCAATAACATAATTGATCTTTTCAAATCTCTATAGGTTACTAATTGATTGTATTCAGTTTGATCCTGAGGTGTAAATTTTAGATCCGATGCACTAGGTGTGGAAAATTGATCAATGTTTTTGAATACATGTGATATGATGTTTGAAATTTCAACATCTACTCCACCACCGCCTACGACATGCGAAAAGTAAAAAGCGTCTTTCCCTTTTTTGTCAATCATATTTTGATGCCATTTTTTGCTAAATTTGATTTCAGCATCTATATATTTGTCATTCTTTGACTTTATAAAGACCATATTCCCAATACTTTTTCCTGGGACCATTTCAAATGCAGGATCACTCAAAGCTAAATCCAATTGTAGAATTAAACTCCTCACCATTGTTCTAGTGGACAATGTATTACTTGACATGATTTTATAATCTTCTGGGTATTTTGCTTTAAACTCTTCTGTAGATATAGTTTTCCCTAAACCTAGTGCATCAGCATAGCTGTTATAGCTTGTAGTTACAACATAGTCAAAGTCGACATTATTGCCTGGCAACACTCTCCAAACTCTATGTAAATTAATAGCACCCGCTTTAATAAGTTCTTTATGATAGTTGATCCAAGATTGTTCTAATTTTTCATAGTCTTGCCCAGGAAGCACTTTCATAAACTCGTATTTAATGAAGTTTTTTTGTTGCGCATTCAAAGAAACAATCGCAAATAAAACGATTACAGTTAATAGGATTTTTTTCATATTAATTTAATTTATATGATAAATATATATCTTTTTGATACTAAAAAATATATTTAGGGCATAAAAAAGGGGGTTATTATAAATAATTACCCCCTTTCATATTATACCCAACTAGTATATTATTTCAATAATTTGTTAAATTCCTTGGTATCATAAATCGGCCACTCAGTGACTAATTTACCATCTTTAATAGTGAATGAATTAAATAACAATGTTTTGCTTGTACCGCCTTCCTTTGTTTTCCAAGATAAATTGAGCCAAGCATGACCATATTTACTTCCATCCGCCATGGTTACCACTTCATAAATGCTATTATTAATAGTCACATTGCCATCCATACCTTCTCTGCTTTTCTTAAAAGCATCAATATAAGTAGATACTTTTCTTGCAACTGTTGTGTCAGTAGTGACAGCCCAAGTATTATGCACAGAAATTGCAGTATCAGCATAACAAGACAAATAAGCATCCCAATTACCACTAGCCCATGATTCAGCAGCTTTTTTCATTAATTCAACGTCTGGACCTTCTGTAGTGACAGAAGTTGTTCCTGTTGTAGCTTCAACTTTTGTTTCTGCAGGAGTTGAACAAGCAAATAAGGTGGTAGCAAGCAATGCTACAAAGAATGTTTTTTTCATTTGTATAAGTTTAATTTGAACCAAAAATTAAGCATAAAAAAATAAAGCACAAATATTTATAATACAAATTTGTTCCCATTTATGTTATTGGAACAGTATGATGGCTATTTTGCTTAAATTATAGATGAATACATTAACCTAAAAGTCAAATTGATCCTCAATTGTTTCACCTTTTTAGTTTTTGGTAAGGAATGGTACCAATGTTGCTGGATGACGCCTTTCATATCTAGCAAGGAGCCGTTGGCTAGTTCTATGTCTAAACGTTCATTGGTTGTAGCATGCTTAAAGGCAAATTTTCTATTAGCACCAAAACTCAAAGAGGCAATGGAGGATTCAGCAACTATTTCTTTTTCATTATCTTGATGCCAACCCATCCCCTCCTCTCCTTCATGGTATAAATTGAGTAAACAGGCATTGTAGTTTGCCCCAGTTATTGCCTCCACTTTTTGTTTAATCTCAAGTAAGGCTTCTGTCCATTGCAATCCTGATTTTTTAACCCCTGTATAAGTATAAGCAATCCCGGCATCTGCAAACCAAGCAACTTTTCGCTTTGTAATGATTTTCTTGCCAAACAGAAACACTTCATCTTGCTTCCATGGAATGGTATTCATTAATTCATTACAAATTCGAGTCGCCTCCTTTTCATTAAATACGACTCCATGGTAGATGGCTATGCCTTCTTTTGGCAAGAGGTTTTCGGGTTCAAATAGTAAAGCCATTTTGTCAATAAATTATTTTAATGTCTGTAGGATCCATTTTGGATTTGCAGTGTCTGTCACAAACTGACCCAATACTTTTGTAGGTTTATTTGCGAGCAATTGCTGTGAATCTGCACTTGGTAATAATCTTAATCGATACTTTTTATTGTAGACAATTCCTTTTGGAGAACTTAATTTCTTATACAGATACTTCATGTAATGCTCCGGCAACAAAGATTTAATGGTGTTATACCTAGATGGTAAGTTCACGCCTATTGACATGGCAACTTCATCCAACATATCGATACAATTAAGTAGTAAAGTAAACACAGGAGGATCTGCTGTCCATCTTTCCACCACCCTTTTTGCTTCATAATAGGCTGCTTCATCTACAATAAAATACATCTCCCCGTTTGGAGGGATGTATTTTAAACAATTAGAATCATTTTTAACTACTCCAATTGGAATAGGGATATTGGCGATTCTTTTAGGATAATACCCATATACTTTGAAGTCTTTTTTTTCTGTATCATGTTGATCTTGTTGATACAGTATCACAAAAGCATGACCAGTGAAGCTATCATTCCTAATTGCTAATCCTACAAAATATTTTTTAGCCGTATCTGTCCTTAAATCTATTTCAAGTTTTTGAGCATCTATATGCGTAAACCCTACAATCCCAAAAAAGCAGACTAATAAAAAAAAGAATGGTTTCATTTAATCAAAAGATTACTTCCTAGGCATCAAGTTTGTTTGCTGTGCTGCATTCAAAGCAAAGGTAGCAACAATTGTAGCAATTTGTTTTAAGTCATCTTGCATTAAATGATCGTATACATCCATATTGCTATGATGTGTTCTAGTGCTGTATTCAATTGGATCTTGGATGAACTGAAAACCAGGTAAACCAACTCCATCAAATGCAATATGGTCTGTGCTTCCTGTATTACTTAAGGTCACCGTCTTTGCACCCAAATCATTGAAAGGGGCTAACCAAGTTTTGAAAATGGCTGCAGCTGCAGTATTGCCTTGTGCATAAATCCCGCGAATTTTTCCAGTACCATTATCAATATTAAAATAAGTAGAAAATTTTGCATGTGCTGCATTAGGTTGGTTGTTGGCATCCATAAATGTTTTTTTCACATAGCCTCTAGAACCTAATAAACCTTCTTCCTCTGCACTCCATAATCCAATACGGATAGTTCTTTTAGGACTGATGCCTGCTGCTTTAATAATACGCATTGCTTCAATCATCACTGCCGACCCAGATGCATTATCGGTAGCACCTGTTCCTGACTGCCATGAATCTAAATGCGCGCCAATCATTACCACTTCGTCTTTCAACAAAGGATCTGTTCCAGGAATTTCTGCTAGTACATTGTAGCCTTGTAAATCCTTGGTATGAAATTTAGTTTTTACATCTAAATCTGCTTTTACAGTCGAGCCAGATTTAGCCAATCTTAAAAAAGTATTGTAGTCTTCTACCGACATGGCCAAATCTAAAAAATTGGCTGGATCTGTTCCTTTGTAGGAACCACCCCCTTGTGCAAAAATAGTACCGTCATGGTTTCTTGTAATTGTTGTTAACATTGCCACTGCGCCTTCTTCTACAGCCATTGCCTTTAATAAATTAAGCACTCTTTGTGGACCTGCCCTTTGAGCTTGCATCTCACGCATACGTCTTTGTTGCGCAGTATCTGGCGTTCTAACTATGGCTGGTGCTGCTGCAGTTTCCATTGCGGCTAAGGCATCGTCTGTATATCTTTCAGCATCTGCTTTAAAACTTTGCTTGTAGGTATTGTCTTGATCTAAAAGGATGATCTTGCCTTTTAATTGTCCTTTATAGTCTTGTAATGTGATGGAGTCTTTTGCATTGACTACAATCACAGTAGCATTTTTTAATCCATTGGTGCCTGCAGTCCAAGTTTTAGGCCAAGCCAATAAAGGTTTATAATAAGGTGCTGTCATCGCAAAATACATTTTCTCTAAATCCCATCCTTTGCCAAATTCACCCCATGCTTCCAAGACAGCATTTGATGCCCCATTTTTAGTCAAAACTTCCTTAGCATAATTGGCTGCTCTAGCATATCCTTCTGAATTGGCCAATCTATTTCCACTTTTGTCGGTTAGGTTAAACGCGATATCCATTACTTGAGATTTTTCCAATCCTTCTGATCTTATTTTTTGAATGGTTGCAGGATCTAACTGTGCCATAGCAGAAAATGGAATCACAGCTGCAAGGATGAATCCTTTAATAACTAAGTTTTTCATGGTAGGTCTTTTGATGATTTGAATAATCAATTTAAGTAAAACCGTCCATTATCATTCACCTTTTATCCAATTTTTATACCCTTATTGGTTTTTTATTTTGAGAACAGTAAAATAAATCGGAATTTAAGGTCCAAATTCAACCTTATGCAAAAAAGACAATTCATTAAAGACCTTGTTTTAACTGGTATGACTATGCCATTGGGATTGAGTGGGATGGCAAAAGCTTTTGCAAACCAAACAGAAAAATCACCCATTGCACTGGCAGAAGACAATGTATTTTGGGATCAAATACGTCAACAGTATATTTTAAAACCTGACTATATTAATTTAGAAAATGGCTACTATAATTTTCTGCCCCAACCGATACTTAATAAATATATCGAGCATATCAAAGAAATTAATTACCAAGGCTCTTATTATATGCGTACGGTACAATGGGAGAATAAACAAAAATCTGTCATTGCATTATCAGCAATTGCAGGATGCAGCCCGGAAGAATTAATCATCACTCGAAATACAACTGAATCATTAGATACCATTATTGGAGGCATTCACTGGCAAGCTGGTGACGAAGCTATTATGGCAGAGCAAGACTATGGCGCTATGTTAGACATGTTTAAATTAGTGAGCGAACGACATGGTGTAGTCAATAAAATGATCTCTGTACCCAATCATCCAAAAGACGATGCGGAGATTGTTGCGCTTTATAAAAACGCCATCACCCCTAAAACTAAAGTCATATTAGTGAGTCATATGATCAACATCACTGGTCAAATTCTGCCGATTAAAAAAATCTCAGAAATGGCCCATCAGTATGCCGTACAAGTGATAGTAGATGGTGCACATGCTTTTGCACATATCCAGTATAGCATTGCTGATTTAGGTTGTGATTATTATGCAGCATCCTTGCATAAATGGTTGAGCGTTCCATTAGGCGCAGGGATTCTTTTCGTAAAAAAAGAAAACATCAAAAACATCTGGCCTCTTATCGCAGATAATGAAAAAGATTCAAATAAAATTAAACGGTTAAATCATACTGGCACGCATCCTGTCCATACAGACTTAACAATCCCAGATTCCATTGCCTATTATCAAATGATTGGGCCAGCAAAAAAAGAAGCAAGATTAAGGTACTTACAACAATATTGGACAAGCAAAGTAAAAGACAACCCAAATATTATTTTGAATACTCCAACTAGTCCAGATCGTTCATGTGCAATAAGTAATGTGGGTATTAAAAATATGAAACCAGCTATATTAGCTGAGCGTTTAATGAAAGAACACAAAATCTTTACTGTAGCTATTGATTATGCCAATGTACACGGATGCAGGATTACACCTAACCTATATACCACAACAAAAGAGTTAGATGTATTTGTGGATGCCTTAAATAACTTAAGTAGAGGTTAAAAACGAGATGTTTGTTTTTATTACTACTTATATAAGCGTTTTTGTGTTTTTTACGTAACAATAAACTGCAACAAATTTGGTACCTTTAGGCAATATATTTCACTTGAGGATTAACACTTTACAACTATTATGAGTTCAAATTTTATACGTATTACAGAATCAGATTCTAACTATAACCATATTGAAAATTTTAGTACCACTGAAATTTTACATAATATCAATACAGAAGACAAAAAAGTGGCTCATGCTGTGGAAGCAGTTATTCCAACAATTGAAACTTTGGTAGATGCCGTTGCCGTTAAATTATTACATGGTGGCCGCCTATTTTATATTGGTGCAGGTACGAGCGGCAGACTAGGTTTAGTGGATGCAAGTGAATGTCCTCCTACTTTTGGTGTGCCCAATGATTTAGTCATTGGCGTAATTGCAGGTGGCCACCAAGCCATGTTTCAGGCGGTAGAAAATGCAGAAGACAATATGGAGCAAGCTTGGAAAGATTTATTGGATTATAATATTAGTAATCTGGATCTGGTAGTAGGTATTGCTGCGAGTGGAACAACCCCTTATGTAATAGGAGGACTTCAAACTTGCAGACAACACCAAATTACAACAGGTAGTATTAGCTGTAATTTAAATAGTCCAGTATCTGCTCATGCCGACTTCCCTATCGAAGTGGTAGTAGGTCCTGAATTTATCACTGGTAGTACGAGAATGAAAAGTGGTACCGCTCAAAAAATGGTACTAAATATGATTTCAACTGCTGTCATGGTAAAACTGGGCCGTATCAAAGGAAACAAAATGGTCAACATGCAGTTAACGAATCAAAAATTATTTGACCGTGGGGTAAAAATGATCATGGATGAATTAAACACAATTGATGCAACAACAGCAGCTGCACTTTTAAGTACACATGGATCTGTCAAAAAATCCATTGAGGCTTATCAGTCAAAATAAAAAAAACTTATAAAGGGAAACTTATCTTCCCCATAGTGATTGGAATTTTGGTCGCATGCCCTCCTGCAAATAAAGGGGTGCCAGCAACAGCTTCATTGGCTAATAAAGCAAACAAGATCGCTTCCTTCGCATCAGGATTGATCCCTAAAACTTCTGAAGAATATAAAGTTGCATTAGGTAATAAAGATTTTAAATGTTCCATCAATACAGAATTGTGCATGCCTCCTCCACTGCAATACATGTTGAATTTGGTTCCTGCAGGAATACTGGATTGAATGCAGTCTGCAATCGTTTCTGCAGAAAAGCGATTTAAAGTAGCCATCACATCTTCTTTTGTTACATCCAAAGTATGACTTGCTACTTGTGCTTTATTTAAAAATTCCAAATTAAATAGTTCAGGGCCAATTGTTTTAGGCAGCGTTAACTTAAAAAAAGAATGCGCTTTTAATGCAGACAATAAATCCGGATTGATTTTCCCAGTAGCTGCGATTGCTCCACCTTTGTCATATGCCATTGGTGCAAAATGAGCTCTAGTATAGGCATCCATTAAAGTATTTCCAGTTCCCGTATCGGTTGAAAATACTTGATCTAAACTACATCCCGCTGCCAAATAAGTGAAATTGGCAATGCCACCCATATTTAACAATAATCTATTTTCGGTTGTATGACTACACAATAAATAATCTCCGTATACTGCTAAGGGCGCCCCTTCTCCTCCTGCTGCTACATGTTTTTGTCTAAAATCACTTAAGGTTAAAATACCTGTTGTGACTGCAATATGATCCCCGTCTCCAATTTGTAATGTCGCTGGATCAAACTCAGAATTTGGATGTAAAGATTTTGGTGCATGGTAAATGGTTTGTCCATGACTTGCAATCATATCTACAGTTTCAGGCGCTATCTTCCATGAAGCCAGCGCATCTATAACCATTTTGCCGTGTTGTTTGCCAACCCATGCATTGAGTAAACAAAGGGTTTCTAAGGCCACCATTTCTTTTGAAAAAATGCTTAAAATCTTTTCTTTAAAATCATTGGTATAGGCGATTGTTGTAAACGCTTTTAATTCAAAATGGGTATCCATTCCTGCCCCTTTGATCAAACACAATGCAATATCTAATCCATCCATCGAAGTGCCACTCATTAAGCCAATGATCATGCGTTCTTGCTTAGCTGCAACATTCACTAAATTATGTATATTCTGATGCATTTTATGGATGGTTTTATCCTCCTCAAGATACTAAAGACCTAGCTTAAATCAAACTAGTTAAAAGTTTTTCACACTCTTGTAAGTCAATCATTTATACCCCCTATTCCACTTAACTTTGTGGCATAAATATTTTGTATGCTTAAAGTAGGTGTTTTTGGAGTGGGTCATTTAGGGAAATTCCATTTGAATAACTGGAAACAAATACCAACGGTAGAATTAGTTGGCTTTTTTGATCCCAATGAAGAAGCTGCTGCTGAGGTAGAAAAAACCTATGGTATCAAAAGATTTATGGATGAGGCCGAGCTAATAGCAGCTGTGGATGCCATTGATGTTGTTACCCCTACCCATTTGCATTTTCCTGTTTGCGAAATGGCCATCAAGATGGGCAAACATGTATTTGTTGAGAAACCAATGGCCAACACAATAGAAGAAGGTAAAAAAATCATGCAGATGGTCAAAGAGGCCAATGTGAAATTACAAGTGGGTCATGTGGAAAGATTTAATCCTGCATTTACTGCAGTGAAAAACGAAACATTAAACCCTTTATTTATCGAAGTGCATCGCTTGGCTCAATTTAATCCTAGAGGAACAGAAGTGAGTGTGATCCTAGATTTAATGATCCATGACATTGATATTATTTTAAGTATTGTAAAGAGTGATGTAAAAAATATTTCTGCTAGTGGTGTCGCTGTTTTAACGGACACACCAGACATCGCCAATGTTCGTATTGAATTCAATAACGGTTGTGTGGCAAATCTAACAAGCAGTAGAATCAGCATGAAAAAAATGCGTAAAATCAGACTCTTTCAAAAGGATGCTTATATTGGTATTGATTTTCTGGAAAAAAATACAGAGATCATCAAATTAAAACTACCTGACGAGGCTGATGCCTTCTCATTTGAAATTGAAACACACCAAGGCACTAAAACAATTTCTATTTCTAATCCAGTGGTGGAGGAAGGGAATGCTATTTTAAGTGAGTTGACTAGTTTTGTAGAAGCGATAGCAAATGACGAACCTACTGTGGTGAATGAAATTGATGGTTATTTAGCTATGGAAGTAGCACATCAAATTTTAGATAAAATAAGTAAGTCGGCTTCGGTAGTGAATCAATCGGCTGAATAATTGGATTGAATTAAATCATTCAATTCCCCTTGAAGTTTTATTGAAAATTGTTTCGAGCTAAATGACTAAGAATAAAACAAATCTTTCTACGCTCTTTTTGCCAAAATGTATTCCGCAATGGCTAAATCTAAAGGCCTTGTGATTTTGATATTTTCGTATTCACCATCTATCAAATACACCTCGGTACCACTTGCTTCTAGTACATTGGCTTCGTCTGTGAAAGAGGGTTGATAGGCTTGCTCAAAAGCTTTCATTAATATTGCTGCATTAAAAGTTTGTGGTGTCTGTATCATCATCACATTTGTCCTGTCAACCACATGGTGTTTTGTACCCTCTGTAATTCTAATCGTATCTGTTGAGGCAACCGCTGGTATAGCAGATCCTTTTTCTACCGCTTGATGATAGCATCTCTGAATCAAAGCTGGTGTTAATAAACAACGAACTGCATCATGCACAAAAACAATAGCATCAGGTGCTACATGAGCCAAGCCATTTTTTACAGATTGGAACCGTGTATCTCCTCCTATAGCAAATTGAATATGCTGGGTATAGCCACTTGATGCAATTAAATTTTGTCCCTCCTGAATGTACGATGCTGGTAATACAATGATAAGATTAATGTCTGCAAACGCAGCAACAAATTGTCCTATCGTATGTAATAAAATAGATTTGCCTTCAATGGCTAAGAATTGTTTTGGTATTGAAGCGCCCATTCTTTGTCCAGTTCCTCCGGCTACGATGATGGCTGTTTTTTTCATGTTCTATTTTAGGAAGGCGAATTAACTAATAACTTTTTTACTTCAGTTGCCAATACATTTTTATCAATTGGTGCCGTACCCACTAACTCACAAACCAATCCCCCCGCTATATTCGCTATTTCTGCCGCTAATGCCATGTTCTTTGAATAAGCATACACTAGGGAAGCCACTGCGATCACCGTATCCCCTGCTCCACTCACATCTGCAATATTGCGGATATGTGTTGGAATTAATTGTTCCTTATTTTCTTTCGCATAAAATACACCATGCTCAGACAAAGTGATAAATGAAATGGTATGGTGCAAAACTGTTTGTAAGGCTTGATGTACCTGATGCATATTTGCAAGATCCACAGTTGGAATCTCCATTTTTAATCCCTCTTTGACTTCTTTTAAATTGGGCTTAAAGATGGTACAATTTTGATAGGCCAAGAAATTCTTTTGCTTAGGATCCACTGCCGTTGGAATCCCTTTTTGATTACAATAAGTAATAATGGATTCTATTATTTCTTTGGTTAAGACCCCTTTATTATAATCCTCTAAAATAATGAGTGCTGGTTGTTCTTTTTCGACATAGGCATAAAAATTGTCCAATAATGCTTTTGACTCTGCCTCGTTGATGTCATGGGTATTTTCATGATCTAGGCGCATCATTTGTTGATTGCGTCCCATGATCCTCACTTTATTGGTAGTCGCCCTTGATGCACTTGAATGAATGTATTGCGTATCAATCCCTTCGGCTTTTAAAAGCGTATTTAATTCGTTTGCCTCCGCATCCATACCCACAACAGCAAACAGCGTCGTTGGTGCTCCTAAAGCCCTTAAATTAAGCGCTACATTGGCTGCGCCACCAACTCTTGTTTCCTTTCTCTGAAGGGATACAATGGGTACAGGTGCTTCTGGAGAAATACGTTCAACGGCACCCCACCAATAAGTGTCCAACATAATATCCCCTACTACCCCAATTTTGGTGTTAGCAAACCCATCAAATAATTGATTGAATTGATTGATGTCCATCATTTACGATGCCGTTTTTTGATTACGCAATGCCAAATAATACAATGGTACCCCTAATAAAGTAATGATTAAACCAGGCCATGTAAAATTTGGTTTATAGATGATTAATAAGACACAGAAGCAAGTACCCATCAAGATATAAATTGCAGGTAAAATGGGATAACCAAATGCTTTATAAGGTCTTTCTAAGTCTGGTCTTTTTTTACGAAGGATAAAGATGCCAATAATTGTAAGGATATAAAATATGACTACTATAAAGGACACCATGTCCAATAAGTCCCCATATCTACCACTTAAGCAAAGTAAACCTGCTACAATACATTGTGCCCATAGTGCCCAAGCAGGAACTGCATGCTTATTTAAAGTACCTGCCTTTTTAAAGAATAATCCATCCTGTGCCATAGTATAATACACCCTTGCTCCTGCAAGAATTAACCCATTATTACAACCAAATGTAGAAATCATGATCATGACTGCAATTACGTAAGTGCCAATATTGCCAAAAATAACATTGGATGCAGCTACCGCCACACGATCAGCTGGTGCATTGGCAATCTCATTTAAGGGAAGGACACTTAAATACATCAAGTTTGCCGAAATATAAATCACTGTTACAATTAAAGTGCCTAAAAAAAGACTTAACCCAATATTGCGTTTTGGATTTTTAATTTCCCCTGCAATAAAGGTGACATTGTTCCATGCATCGCTACTAAAAATGGAACCTACCATTGAAGCTGCTATGGCGCCTAAAATAGCTACCCCAAATATGGGCGTTGTACTATTATCGGAAGCGATTGTTTTCATCTCCCATGCATTCGTCCAATTGGCATCCCAAATACTTGCTTTCGAAGCCAATAAAAAACCAAATCCAATCAAACCAAACAAGGAAGCTAATTTAGTAATGGTAAAAGTAGATTGGATCATCTTACCACCCTGCACGCCCTTGGTATTGATATAAGTCAGAAGTATAATAGTTACAATAGATAAAATTTGTGCAGGATATATTTTTAAAAAACCAAATTGCATTAAAATATTTGCATCTGTCATTTCTAATGAAGGAAAAAAGTAGCCTGCAAATTTACTGAATGCCACACCCACTGCAGCAATGGTTCCTGTTTGTATCACAGAGAAGAAACTCCAGCCATATAAAAATCCTAGCAAAGGATTGTAAGACTCTTTTAAGTATACATACTGTCC
>CAINOI010000066.1 GCA_903851465.1 uncultured Bacteroidota bacterium | reverse complement strand
TTTATTCATAAATTATATTTATTCACAATAATGTTCATAACATTGTAAACCAGCATAAGCTTGAAGAGTTCCACAAGCTGCGACGCAAATTGGAATACCTAAGCCCGCTGTTGTTGCTAATGCAGTTGTTTCACATCCTGCATGACAAAGAATTGCACCTGCAGTTGCAGCTCCCACACAAAGCGAATATCTCCAGCCACAGTCATTAGCTTTATTTGCTTTAATATTTTTATCTACGCTATAACTAATTATTTGATTTTGTGTTTTTGATTGTATATTATCATAAAGCACTTCGCTGGCTTCTTTTTCAAACATCTCTAAAGGTATATTTTTATAACTTTTATTTATTTCGGGCCATGTTTCAGAGTATGTTCTCATATGGTTTAATAATCTTGTAGAAACATTTGTTTTAAATATACGATCAATTTCAATCAATTGATTCTCAAAAGATAGATTTTTACTTTTAATTATATTTAATCTTTTTATTACATCAGGCAAACTTAATGAGTTTGTCTTTGCTGTTTCTGATAAAAATTGTAAAAATGAATTTGTTTCAAGAGTAAGTTTTATATAAGCTTTATTCTCATTAAGTTTTGAAGCATCAGCAGGAATCTCTATAACACTTTTTTTGGCACAGCCAATCATTAAAAAGGTAAATACAATTATGACTATTTTTCTCATAAAATTTTTATTTTTCTTACCCCAATAATCACCGTGGAGTAAATTCAGCGGATTTTTCACTTTCTTTTCTGAAAGGTTCCATGTTGTAACTGCATTCGGAGTATACATTTTCCGAATTAGTATCAATCTCTATAAACGTCCAATTATTTAACCGCGGCCGCGGTCATTAGGAATGAAAAAACATCAAAACGACTTTTAATCTATTTTCATTCCACAATTAATATTAGAATTAATTTTTGAAACAAAATCAAACTCAAAAATTTCTTAAAATAGTTTAATAAAAAAAGCATAGAAAATTATCTATGCTAAATCAATTATTAATAAAGGGTTACAAAAGAAAAGAGAATTCTAAATCTCCTTCATGTGCTCATCCATTCTTTCATTGTATTCCAATGGTTCATCTTTCCAATGCTTATTATAAGAAACAAACCAGCCTAACCAAATAGAACGAGATAGGCGCATTAAAATAGGTTGTATAAGTATTAATAAAAATATAGTTGTGCCTAACCAGTAAAACATTCTGTTGTCATCTAATTCCCATGTCATACCAATTAATACTTTCCATGCAACAAACATAGAAACAAAATAAGCTACTGTTAAAGCATAACTTACATAACCAGTCCCATAATAAAATCCTACTTCAATTTCAGTTGGCTGTCCACATACTGGACAGTGGTCATTCATTTTTGTGATATTGGATAAATCGTAGGGATTGGAACCAGTAAACAGTTTACCTTCTCTACATCTAGGACACTTATTGGTGATGGTGCTGTATAGGTAGCTATTTTTCATGCCGCAAAGATACCGAAAATTAAGGAACTATCAATTGCTCCATTTGTATGCCTCTAGAACCCTTAATGAGTAGGGTAAAGCCATTCAATTGTTGTGCATCTAACCATGCTTTAGCTTCAATCACTGTATCAAAATATAGGTAGTCATGATTGCATGGCTTAAACTCAGTACCAACAAGTATGACTTGCTCCCAATTTGTTTGCTTCAATTGATCAATCAACATTTGATGTTCTATTAAAGTGTCAACGCCTAATTCTCTCATTCCGCCCAAACAAACCATTTTTTTGTCCTTATTTATTTTAGCAAAATTTTCTACTGCTAATTTCATACTCGAAGGATTGGCATTGTAAGCATCTAATATCACTTGGTTGTTATTCCATGTCAATAATTGTGAACGACTATTGGTTGGGACATAATTTTCTATTGCTGCTTTAATTTTTTCATTGGGCACTTTAAAGTATTGACCAATTGCAACAGCAGCTAGCACATTTGGAAGATTGAAATTTCCAACTAAATGTGTTTGGATGGAATCAATATCAGTCCCTTTTTTAATTTGAACAGTTAACATGCCATTATGATCTATTGCTTCTCCTTGAATTTCTCCTTGTTCTTTTCCATATCCAATGACATGTTGGATGCCTTGTGCCATTTGCACTAAGTAGTCAAAGTCTTGCATCAAAAACACGGTGCCATGATGGGCTCTTAAAAAATCAAATAATTCACCTTTCCCTTTTTTTACTCCTTCTACGCCACCAAATCCTTCTAAATGTGCTTTACCACAATTCGTGATCATGCCATGTGTAGGTAGGGTATAGGCACAATAACTTTCGATTTCTTTTTGGTGATTGGCCCCCATTTCAATCACGGCTATTGCTGCATCTTTAGGGATACTTAATAAAGTCAATGGCACACCAATATGGTTGTTTAAATTCCCTTGTGTAGTATAAGTTTTTAAATGACTTGCTAAAACCGCATAGACCAATTCTTTAGTGGTTGTTTTTCCATTGCTACCAGTGATAGCAATGAAGGGAATATCGAATTGTTGACGATGGTATTTTGCTAATGCTTGAAGGGTCGTTAGTACATCATCCACAAATATGATGCTGTCTTGTATAGCCGAACTATTAGGAATTTCCTCATCTACAATGGCATAAGCTGCACCTGCTTCTAATGCTGCCAATGCAAAAAGATTGCCATTGAAATTAGGTCCTTTTAATGCGAAATATAAATCACCTGATTTAAGCTTTCTTGTATCTGTAACAACAGATGGATGTGCGGTGTAAATGGAATATAAATCCTCGATTGATCCAAGCTTCATAGCAATTTAGTTTAGCTTTTTGCCATCAATAAACAAGTGGCTGTTGCAACCAATCCTTCTTCTCTACCTGTAAAACCCATTGTTTCTGTAGTCGTTGCTTTGATAGAAATATCTTTGTTGCCAATATGTAAAATGGAAGCAATGCATTCTTGCATCGCAATCACATAAGGCTTAATTTTTGGTGCTTCTAAACAAAGTGTGGCGTCTATATTGACAATTTGATAGCCTTCTGCAGTGATTAAATCGTAGGTTCTTTGCAATAAAATTTTACTATCAATATTCTTAAATGCATTATCAGTATCAGGGAAGTGTGTGCCAATATCACCTAAACTTAATGCACCTAAAAGGGCATCGCAAATTGCGTGGAGTAAAACATCTGCATCACTATGTCCCAATGCACCTTTATGGTGTGGAATTAATATGCCTCCAATCCACAAATCTCTACCTTCAACTAATTGATGAAAATCAATACCAGAACCTATGCGTAAATTCATTAAAAGATGTTTTTGATTTTCTCCCATAAATTAGGTTGATCTTCTTTGGCATCTGGTGTATCCATTCCGAAAGCAGAAATAGCACATCTAAAACCAATGGTGCTGTTTGATTTATCTTGATCTAAATACCTTCTTGTTCCAGGGTTCAACCAATAAGGGCGATCTCTCCAGCTACCTCCTTTATACACTCTTGACTTATTGGAGATCATTGTATTCGTTCCAGTTTCATAACTTGATGTATTTGCATCGTCACCATCCAAAGCATTATTACCTCTGTAAGGATTAAAATCATCCATATCAATGCTATTCATGGGGCGATAGATATCTGCTACCCATTCGTTTACATTGCCACTTAAATTATATAAGCCCAATGGATTTTGTAAAAAACTATTTGTCTTACTAGGGAAACCTGCACCATCATTTGCATATCCTACCATGCCCATATAATCACCACTTCCATTTTTAAAGTTGGCCATGAACATACCACGATCCTCTTTTTCTTTTTTATTTAATCTGCCAGTTGGATTACTTCTTAAACCATCATTGCCGCTTGAACTCCAAGGATACGGAGAATCAGATGAGATGATACTCGCATTAGGGGTGCCTGAATTAGAACCAGCTTTTGGGTTATTAAAATTAGAGATATAATTTTTACCACTTGATACTTTTGCAGCATATTCCCATTCCGCTTCTGTAGGTAATCTAAAGTCAGGGATTAAAACATAATCTCCTAAATTATTGTTCCTTGATCTGGCTCTTGTTGGAGTTGGAATCACCGTTGGGGCGCTTCTTTTATTCGTATCAACAAGACTATTTTTTGCCTCCATTTTACCTATATAAGGTTTAGTAGGATCAATTAAGCCATATTTAATTAAGGTCTTCTCATTTGCTCTATCTGTTCTCCATCTGCAATAGGCATTTGCTTGTTCCCAACTAACGCCTACAACTGGGTAATCATTGAATGCTTTATTTCTAAAATAGCCTTCCACCATTGGTTCGTTGTAAGAAAGATCCGTTCTCCAAACTAAAGTATCAGGAAGTGCGGCTTTTACAATTGAATCTTTACCCATTGGTATGAAAACGCTTTCCAACCATTTGATGTAAGTTCTATATTGTCTGTTGCTCACCTCGTATTGGTCGATTCTAAAAGAACTCACAGTTACTCTGCGCAAGTTATTGTTCCAATCGCCCATGATATTTTCTTGGTTCATCCCCATAGCGAATGTGCCACCTCTAATCAAAATGGTGCTATCATAGGGGTCATCTTTGGAGGCAAATGCAACTTTATTGTTGTTATGACTTTCAAATTGTGACATCATTTTTGGGCCAATAAAAAGGACCGCAAAAAATAATAATATGCTATTGATAAAATTCATCTGTTTTGTTTAATCTGATCAGTTTAAATTCTTTTGCGAATATACTTGCTTTTTCACTCATTTATTCAAATGCAAGTAGATTCTTATGTTAGTAAAACCCTAATTTTAGGGCATGAGACTTAGTGTTTTAACATTTTTTTTTATTGGATGCTGTTGCGCCCATTCAGGATGGGGGCAGGTGGGTATGCTTTCTAAAGGGAGTTGGGTTAAAATAGCGGTACCAAATGAGGGGGTCTATCAGCTAACTGGGGCTCAATTTAAGGCGATGGGTTTTACGGGAAAGGTGCTTGCCAATCAAGTTCAATTGTATGGGATGGATTTAACTAATTTAAGTGAAAAAGTGCCTGCCGGTTTGCCAGATAGTTTAATCGAAATGGCCATTGAAATGCAAGATGGGGGAGATGGAATATTAGATGACCAAGACAAGTTCTTGTTTTATGCGCAAGGGCATTATCAATGGGTAAAGTCCACTCTTTCTGAAGCGCCAATTCGTCAAAAAATCTCAAGCAATGATTCCTTATATTTTTTCCTTCGCATTGGAACAATTGGAAAAAGAATAACAAGATTTAATAAAACTGGTGTAGCATCAAAATTAGTACAAACATATGCAGCTAAATGGTTGGTTGAAAAAGATAGTATCAATATTTTAAGTAGTGGTAAAATATGGTTAGGAGATCCGTTGGGGATTGGTTCGGGTAAAAAAACATCTATCTCATTCCCGATTAATATGGAAGGATTGCAGCTCGATGCTCCAATTATTTTTCAAAGCCAATTAGCAGCATCCACCTATCTGAATGATGCCACATTTAACATTCAATTGAACGA
>CAINOI010000065.1 GCA_903851465.1 uncultured Bacteroidota bacterium | reverse complement strand
TTGTTGATTTTGCTCGCCGTTTTGTCATGGAAAACGGGGTTGAAATTTTCAACTTTGGCAAACACAAAGGTAAACCAGTTACCCAGGTTTTAAAGGAAGAACCTCAATATTATGATTGGATGATGAAAGGGGACTTCGCTTTACACACCAAACAAAAGCTAACAGAGATTTTAAATAGAACCATTTTAAATAAATAATTTATATTTAAACCTTAAAAAGATAATTAATACCATATCCCCCCAATAGAAAGTGAAAAAAATTGTCATGATACCAACCTATAACGAAAAGGAGAATATTGCTAAAATTATACATGCAGTCATTGTCCTTGGTAATCAATACCATGTTTTAGTGGTGGATGATGGTTCTCCAGATGGTACAGCCAATATTGTAAAAGAAATGATGCAAGCGCATCCCGATAAAATTTTTATACAAGAAAGAAAAGGGAAACTAGGTTTAGGCACTGCATATATTCATGGTTTTAAATGGGCTTTAGCAAATCAGTATGATTATATATTTGAAATGGATGCCGATTTCTCGCACAATCCATTAGATTTAGACAGATTATTGGCAGCCTGTGAAAATGGTGCGGATGTCGCTATTGGTAGTAGGTATGTGAAGGGAGGGGCTACAGAAAATTGGCCATTGGATAGATTGATTTATTCTAGAGGCGGTTCACTTTATACGAGAATCATCACCGGAATGCCTGTGAAAGATCCAACGGCAGGATTCATATGTTATAAAAATAAGGTATTAGCAGCTATGCAATTAGATCATATTAATTTCATAGGTTATGCTTTCCAAATTGAAATGAAATTTGCTTCTTGGCGCTTAGGTTTTAAATTAAAAGAAGTACCTATTACATTTATTGACAGAAAAATTGGGGTTAGTAAGATGTCAAAAGGCATCATCAAAGAAGCTGTACTTGGGGTAATTAACATGCAATGGCAATCTTTCACTGGTCGCTTTATTAAACACATCAAGCGTGAGCAGTTTTAAGCGATCTTTATTACAGTTACATTTATTTGTTTTTTTAGCTGGATTGACAGCACCAATTGGAAATTTGATTCAATTGAATGGTCTTTACCTTGTCTTTTATAGAATGCTATTGACTGTAATTGCTTTATTTCCAATCTATATTATTCATGAACAAACTAATAAAGTTTCATTTAAGGATAAAGGTAAATTGATGTTAATTGGTGTTTTGATTGCAATACATTGGGTATGTTTCTATGGCAGTATTAAACTAGCGAATGTTTCAATTGCATTAGTTTGTATTTCTAGTGTTGGTATTTTTACTGCAATACTTGAACCCTTTATTTTTAAAACAAAATTTATCTGGAATGATATAATCATTGGGCTACTTAGCTTAATTGGTATATTATGTATTTTTCAATTTGATATCCATTTTAGAACTGGTATTTTGGTAGGCTTGGTTTCAGCTTTATTTGCATCCATTTTTACCATTATCAATAAAAGATTGACCGCTCAATACACCACTCAGACGATACAAACCTTTGAGATGTTTGGTGGATTTGGCTTTCTTGCTATGGTCATACTAGGAATCAACGGCTATCAACAAAACACTTTTGTGTTACCTACGCAGCATGATTGGTTTTGGCTCATTATTTTATCCTTAGTATGTACCGTTTTTGCTAACTATTTAATGCTCAATGCCCTCAAAAAAATTAGTGCATTTACTTTAAATGTATCCCTGAATCTTGAACCAGTTTACGGAATTATTATAGCTATTCTTTTGTTTCAGGAACACAAACAAATGGGTAAGGGGTTCTACCTTGGAATGGTTTTAATTGCCATTTCGGTTTTGCTTCAAATGATTCGTGTAATGCGTCAGCAAAAATCTCATTAATTGTTCATTTCAAATCGTTTTAATTCAAAATAGATGTCTATTTAGTTTAAAACTTATCGTAAATTAGTTATTCAAATTAACCCAATATGAAACATATTGTATTCACTACATTGTTATTATTATCAATTGTAGCTCAAGCTCAAAAAAAACCTTTAGATCATTCAGTTTATGATCAATGGCAGACTATTAAGGATGTAGTCTTATCGAATGATGGTATTTGGATGACTTATACAGTTGCACCGCAAGAAGGGGATGCAATATTGTATGTAAAACATCTTAAAACAAATCAAACCATTATCCTTGAACGCGGAGCACAAGTAAAGTTTACAGAAAACAATGCATTTTTGATTGCTAAAATTAAACCTAAGTTTGATGAAACTAGAAAGGCTAAGATTGGCAAGAAAAAACCAGAAGAAATGCCCAAAGATAGTTTAGCCATTTTAACATTAGCTACTGGTAGTATCAATAAAATTCCAGCAGTGAAAAGTTTTCAAATCCCTGAATTTGGAAACGATATAATTGCTTATTTAAATGACCCAAAAACAGACATTAAAAAGGAAGGTGCATCCCTTTATTTTAGAGATTTAAATTCTGGACAAGAAAGGGTCTTTAATAATATTGTAGAATATGCCATACATCCTAAAGGTGCAGGCTTAATGATGTATCAAATCAAGACTAAATTAACTGAGGCAAAAATACTTTTATCAACTATTGCAGATACAAATACAAAGACAATCAATAGTCGTTTTTATTCAGCCACTAATTTTACTTGGGACGAGCAAGGTAAGCAGTTGGCTTATTTAATTGAAAGAGATAGCACAGACAAGGCATTGCAGAAGAATTATACACTTGCTTATTTTACACCTGAAATGGACACTTCTAAATTTATTTTTAATAAAGCAGACATGGTGATGCCAAATCAATATACCATTGGAGGGGATAAAAAAATAAATTTTAGCAAGTCAGGTGCATTATTAAGTTTTGGAGTACAACCCATACTGCCAGTAAAAGATACTAGCTTGCCAGAATTTGATAGAGTAAGCTTAGATATTTGGAACTATACCGATGCTAATTTACAATCAACACAGTTAAAAAGTCTTGAGACTAGTTTAAAAAGTACAGAAGCAATTATTTATAGACCTTCTAGTAATCAATTTACCTATTTAGGTAAAATCAATGATCGTCAAATTCAAATGACGATGGAAGGGGATGGCCAAATAGCGATTGTTAATATTGATTCAAATTTTACGATTGCAAGCCAATGGGAGGGTTATGGAAAAAGAGATTTATATATTTTGAATACAACTACCGGTCAAAAACAATTGATACAAAAAGGGTTAAAGAGCAGTTTAGTGACTGCCTCATATGATGGAAGCTTAGTGGTTTTTTATGATGAAATTACAAAACAAATGAAGTCCTATAATACGACCACATTCCAAACTAAACAAATTGCAAAAGATATACAATATCCATTGTATGATGAAGACAATGATGTGCCCGATGATCCTAATGCATATGGAATTGCCATGTGGATGGACAATAATAAAAGTTTCATTCTATATGATCGATATGATCTTTGGTTGGTGGATGCAACTGGACTAAACGGATCTCAGCTTTTAACCAAAGGTCGCGCATCAAAAAAAGAATATCGATTCGTTAAATTGGATGACGATAAAAAATTCATTGGATTTAAGGATCAAATTTTGCTAAGAATCTACAATGAAGTGGATAAAAAAGAGGGTCTTGCATTATTGGATATGGGTAATAGGTCTTTATTCACCATTACGGAACAACCAATGCATTTTTCAACCATTGTTAGTGCAAAAAATTCTAATCAATTAATTGTAATGCAAGAAGATGAAAAAAATGCTGCAACCATTTTTCCATACACTTTCTCACAAGAAAAACAAACACCAACTGCAATAACTTCTATCAATCCACAACAAGCTAATTACAATTGGATGCAATCGCAATTGGTTAAATGGAAATCTTATACAGGTAAAACCGCTGAAGGTATTTTATACCTACCAGAAGATTTTGATGCCAAAAAGAAGTATCCTATGATTGTCTATTTTTATGAAAGAAACAATCAAACACTTCATAATTATTTAGCTCCATCACCAACGCCATCTAGATTGAATATTCCTTTTTTTGTGAGTCGTGGCTATGTGGTCTTTGTACCAGATATTTGGTATAAGAAAGGCTATCCTGGCCAAGGAGCATACGATTATATCGTAAGTGGCACTAGAGCCATGGTTCAAAAAGGATTTATTGATAGCACTAGAATTGGATTGCAAGGTCAAAGTTGGGGAGGCTACCAAATTGCCTACTTAATTACAAAAACCAATTTATATGCTGCTGCATGGGCAGGTGCTCCTGTTGTCAATATGACAAGTGCTTATGGTGGTATACGTTGGGGTGCTGGTATCAACAGGCAATTCCAATATGAAAAGACCCAAAGTAGGATAGGTGCCAACTTATGGGAGCGTCCTGACTTATACATAAAAAATTCTCCTCTTTTTGAATTGAATAAAGTGAAGACGCCTATTGTTATTATGAGTAATGACGCAGATGATGCGGTGCCTTGGTATCAAGGTATTGAAATGTTTACTGCAATGCGTAGATTGTCCAAACCCATCTGGATGTTAGTATACAATAATGAAGCACATAATTTAGTAGAGCGAAAAAACAGAAAAGATATTCAAATTAGAGAGCAACAATTTTTTGATCATTACTTAAAAGGAGCACCTATGCCAATTTGGATGTCTAAAGGGGTTCCAGCAATCATGAAAGGTAGAGACTTAGGATTAGGTTATTAATACCTCAATGATACAAAAAAATAAAGCCCCAATTTGGGGCTTTATTTTTTATAGGAAAGTTTTTTTGTTAGACATACTGGAACCATTGTCTATTTTGATCCCATTGTTCAAATGCTTTAGCAACAGCAGATAAGAAACTAGAACCCATGGCACCATCTACAATTCTATGATCATAGCTCATGGATAAATACATCATATGACGAACAAGAATGGCATCACCAGAAGGGGTTTCTATAACTACTGGGCGTTTTTTAATGGCACCTAAAGCTAATATGGCAACTTGTGGTTGTGGTATAATTGGAGTGCCCATTATGGATCCAAATGTGCCCACATTGGTTACTGTAAAAGTTCCACCTTGTGTATCCTGTGGTTTTAATTGGTTGTTTCTAGCAGCATTAGCTAAATTATTAACAGCTTTACTCAAGCCAACAATACTCAATTGATTTGCACCTTTAATCACTGGCACAATTAAATTACCAGAAGGTAGGGCCGTAGCCATACCAATATTGATGTCTTTCTTTAAAATAATATTATCACCTTGTAGACTACAATTGATATATGGAAATTGCTCTAACACTTTTGCAATACACTCCATGAACATGGGTGTAAAAGTCAATTTAGTGCCTTCTCTTTTTTCAAATAATTGTTTTACTTTTTCTCTCCATACAACCATATTGGTGACATCCGCTTCTACAAATGAAGTAACATGTGGACTTGTTTGAACACTTTCTACCATATGCTTTGCTATAAGCTTTCGCATACGATCCATTTCAATGATTTCTGTGTTCCCTGTAACAATCACTTCGTCTGGATTTGCAAATTTCCCTGCATTATTGGATGTACTAAATCCATGATCAACAGGCGGGAAAATATTGGAACTATTTGAAGTTGATATTTGATGATTTGAGTTGCTTGTATTAGTAGGAGCTGAAGCAACGATAGGTTCAGTCTGAGAAGCAGCTACTTGATTTACAATTGCTGGTTGAATATGTCCTGCTTTTTTCTGTGCCACATATTGAAGAATATCTTTTTTTGAAACTCTACCTTGACTTCCGGTACCAGGAATTTGTTGTAGTTCATTGAAACTTACACCTTCGTTTTGTGCGATATTTAATACAAGAGGAGAAAAGAAACGCGCTTCATTCGAATTTTCATGTTGAATTTCTTCATTACTAACAGTTGGCGTAAAAGGAACTTCATCAGCAATAGTTGGTATTAAAACAGGTTCACTATTGGCTTGTTGTTGAATTGTTTCAGTTTTAATTGTTGGAACAATACTACCACTTGTTTGTATTCTTGCAATAACAGTTCCAATAGGTACTACTGCATTGACTTCAAATAAAATTTCGGTAATGGTACCTGCAGTAGTAGAAGGAATTTCGCTGTCCACTTTATCTGTAGCAATATCTAGTAAAGTTTCATCTAATTGAATGGTATCACCTACAGCTTTATGCCATTTTAAAATGGTTGCTTCCATGATACTTTCACCCAATTTTGGCAAAATCAAGTCAACTACAGACATAGGGAATAATTTTAGCAAAAATAAGACTAAATCTTATTGATTATGAGTAACCTAAGTAAATTTATGGCCTGATTGGCAGTTACTTCGATATTCTTTTGACGATCAAATCGGAGGTAAAAGACTTTAGAAATGACTTTTTCTTTATTGGCAACCCCAATCCAAACCATTCCCAGGGGTTTTTCGTCGGTTTGGCCAGATGGCCCCATGATTCCACTTACAGAAATCCCATAATCTGTCTTCATTTTAGACCTAATAGCTACCGCCATTTGTTCCACTGCTTCCTTGCTAACAGCACCAACTGTCATTAAAACATTGGTTGGGACATCCAAAAACTCAGTTTTTATACGATTATCATAACTTACAATACTACCTGTGAAAAAGGTGGATGAGCCAGCGTGTTTGGATAAAAGATGGCCAATATAGCCACCTGTACAACTTTCTGCGGTCGAAACGGTGTGGTTATGAGCTTTCAAAAGTTGCCCAACAACCATTTCTATCGTTTCGTCTTTATCTGTAACAAGATGGTCTTTCACCTGTTCTTTTAATTGTTCAAATAAGCTATCCAATTGGCTATTCAAACTAGCGGCATCCGCACTTTTACCTGTTAATCTTAATCTTACCATGCCATAAGAGGGTAGGTAGGCTAATTTGATATTTTCTGGAAGATTGGTTTCGAAAGCTTGGATAGATTCAGCTAAAAATGACTCCCCAACACCTGCTGTAAGCAGGGTTCTATGGGCAATTACACCTAGTTTAAGTCTTTCAATTATTATTGGTAAAACCTTTTCATTCGTTAACCATTGCATTTCGTGTGGCACGCCTGGTAATGAAAAGATCAAGCTATTATTTTTGTTAAAAAGCATACCAGGTGCAGTTCCTGTTTGATTAAATAAGACCTCACAAACATCTGGAACTTCTGCTTGTTTACGATTTCTTTCAATCATTGGTCTTTTGTGAACCTGCTCAAAAATATAAGTGATGTGCTCTAATGTAGGTTGGTCTAAAATCATTTTGCCACCAAAATATCGATTCAGTAATGGCTTGGTAATATCGTCTGCTGTTGGGCCTAATCCACCCGTAATAATAACAACTTGACTTGTTTGAATCGCTGTATCTAAAGCATTGTTGATGGATTGAGCGTCATCCCCGACAGCAATTCTTTGATGCACTTGTACACCAATTGAATTTAACTTTTGAGCGATAAAAGCACTATTGGTATCAATCACTTGACCGATTAATAATTCGTCCCCAATGGTGATAATAGTAGCTTGTATTTGATCCATCATAAATGCTTCAATTTGCTTGCAAAGTAAACCCAAAAAAGGCGGTTTAACTAAAATAGACGCTTAGTTTTTCCATCATATGAGCAGGCATTTCTATTTTATTATTCATGGATGCATCCATAAAATAGAGTTTAACCTGTCCAACGGTTAAAAGCTTGCCAGCTTCATTATAGACTTCTTGATCAAATACAATTTTATGGTCGGTAGGCAAGGTCTTAATCTGACTCTTAATTGTAATTAGATCATCGTATTTAGCTGGTCTTAAATACTTAATATTAAGTTCTACAACAGGTAATATGATACCCATTTCTTCAATATCCTTGTAAGATACCCCCAGATGACGAATCGCCTCTACACGACCTATTTCAAAATACATGGCATAGTTACCATAATAAACTACATCCATTCTATCAGTTTCTGCATACCTGACCCTTACAGTTGTTGAATGTTCATACATATTTATTGCATTTGTTGACAAATTTAAGGATTGTATCTGTTTTTCCACAATAAGCTTATTTAACGAAGCGTTTTATAATCATAGTGTAATTTTATAATACTATCCTAAACAACGGCTCCTATGTTAAAAACAAACTCAAAAGCAAGATCAATCTTAATGCTTTTATGCTTTTCAATGGTTTTCTGTACCTCGGTATCAAGTCAATTATTGAAATTTGATGCGCCACTTAACCAATTATACCAAAATGGTTTAAAATCGCTTCAAAAAGGAGATAGTTTAGCTGCTTACCAAACTATACAATCAGCTCACTTTTTTGAACCAAATGACGCAGATATTGCATTTCATTATCATTTATTATCTGTTGCTTTAGATCAAACAAATGCCATACCATTAGCCGAAAATTGGTTAACAAATAATACCAATAAGATTTATCATTCTAGATTGAATTTTGAGTTGGCTAAATATTTTTATAGGAAACAACAAGTTGAATCTGCCATTCAAGCGTATAAAAAAATAAGTATAGATGACCTTGAAAACAATGAACTAGCTCTAATGCAATTTCAATTGGGGTATTTATATTTCAAAAAAGGGGATTGGGCCGAATCATCAAGTTATTTATTGAGTATTAGACAAGTGCAAACAAGTCCATACTATACTGATGCGAATTATTATGCTGGCTTTGTTGCATTACAAAAAAAAGATTTCCAATTAGCTTTGAGTTGTTTTAAGATAGCTGAACAAAATAATGCATATAAAACTTTGACGCCATTTTACATTAGTCAATTGTATTATTTCATAGGAGATATAGATGCTGCACTAAAAAATACAGCACAAGCCATACTATTAAAAGGACAATATTATAATGACCAATTGGCTCAATTAATGGGTCACTTATTGTTTGAACAAAAGCAATATGAGCAAGCCTTACCTTATTTAGCAAATTATGTGAAATCACAAAAACAAGTTGAATCTCAAGATTTATACCAATTGTCTTTTTGTTATTTTCAATCTCAACAATGGAATGAAGCGATTACGGGATTTAAACAGTTAGCGAGTGTCGAAGATTCATTAGGGCAAAATAGCATGTATTTATTAGCTACTTCTTATTTAAAAGTTAATAATAAATTAGGTGCCAAAAATGCATTTTTACTTTGTGCCACTAAAAGCCAGAATCTAGCCCAAAAGGAAATTGCCTTATTCAATTATGCAAAATTGTCTATTGAATTAAAAGAATATAGTGTTGCTATTCAATCCATCGAGAAATTCATTCAATTATATCCAAATAGCATTTATTATAATGAAGCTAGAAGTTTATATGTGACTTCATTGGCATATAGCAATGATTTTACTAAAGCCTATGAAGCATATCAAAAAATGGATACCTTAAATGAAACGCTTTTAAAATTATATCCTAATATTTTATATGGCATGGCGGCACTTTCAATCAATGATGGTCAAAACGAAAAAGCATATGAGCTATTTAGTCAAGTTAAAAATTTACCTTATAACAAAAATGTTTTAGCTCAAACGCATTTTTGGATAGGGGAGCTTGCCTATAAAATAGGAAGAATAGAGGAGGCTATTGAGCACTTAGAAAAATATATATCAGATCCAATAGAAATTGGTGAAATCACAAAAAAACATGCGAACTATACTTTGGGATATTGTTATTTAAAAAACAACAATTTTTCAAAAGCCTTGCAGTTATTTACCATTGCAGCTGATTTCAATCCATATGCCGAATCATCTACTTATCAAAAAGATGCACTTGTCAGATTATCGGATTGTCAATTTATGACTAAACAATATAAACAAGCGCTAAAATCTTATCAAAAAATAATTGATTTAGGTTGGAATTTTGAAGATTACGCCAATTTACAAAAAGCCATCATTTATGGGGCACTTGGTTTAAATAAAGAAAAACTTAAAATATTAAATGACTACGAAAAAGATTTTAGTCAATCCATTTATTTAAGTGATGCTAGAATGGAATTGGCAGATTTTTACACAAGCAAAGAACAATTTAAAGAGGCCATTAGTCCATTATCAAAAGTATTGACAGACATTAAGGCCACTGAGTTTTATCCAATGGCCTATTATAAATTAGGTATTGTGTACTTTAATTTGAATCAAAATCAAGAAGCACTTCAAAATTTTAAATCTTTGTTTAGTGCCTATCCAAATGCCGAGGAAAGTGAAAATGCTTTAGAATACATACGTAATATTTATGTAGAAGAGCAACAACCAGAAGCCTATGTTCAATTTATGAACGATTTTGGTAAACCATTGTCCTTTAACGAACAAGATTCCTTAATGTATAGAGCAGCAATGATTCAATATGATGATAAAAAATTAAGCAATTCCGAACTGGGCTTTAAAAAGTATTTATCCCTCTATCCAGAAGGGAAATACCAATTGAATGCATTGAATTATTTAGCCGAAATGGCTTACTCTAAAGAGCTTTATGATACTGCTGCAATCTATTTTGGAAAAATTGCAAATAAAGCACCCAATCAATTTGCAGAAAGAGCAGCCATTGTTGCAGCAAGACTCTATTATTTTAATTTAAAAGACTATGTTGGTGCCGAACAATATTTTAAAATTGTTTTACAGTATGGAACGCAACAAGAACAAAAGAATGAAGCCTTAAAAGGGTTATTAAGATGTCAATATAAGGCGGAAAATTGGATAGATGCCTCAAAGACTGCAGCAATAATAATAGCAGATAAAAAAAGTGCTTCGGATGATATTATAATGGCCAATATGTCTTTATACCATCAAACCATACTTCAACAAGACACTGTAAATGCTTTACAGATATTGAATACGGTTTTAAAATCAAATAGTTCTTTGTATACAGCTGAGGCACATTATTTAACAGCTTTAATTTATTATAATCAACAAAAGTTTAATCTAGCTGAAAAAACTGCTTTTGATGTCATAAAAAAACAAGCTTCTTATGAATTCTGGGTCACTAAAACCTATATTTTATTAGGAGATATCTATTTGGCACAAAATGATACATTTAATGCAATAGCAACTTACAAGAGTATAGCAGAAAATGCAACGATACCGTCCTTACAACAAATTGCATCTGATAAACTTAAAGCAATCAACGAAACAATTAAAGCCCAATAAAATGATGAAATCAATTATAAGATTAGGTTTACTAACCATGGCTTTAATTTGTTTTAGCAATATGGTTATTGCTCAGAAAAAGAACAAAAAGAAAGCTAAAACGACTATAAGTAATAAAAAGAAAAAAAAGTCAAGTAAAAAAGTAAGTTCAAAAAAGAAAATAACTGTTCGAAAAAAACCAACTGTTGTAAAGTATCAAATGCCTTCAAACAACTTAAATGAGACAATTGAACAAAATGTGGTTGTACCTACTTTTCAAATCAAACAACGAGTTCTAGATTCTATTCCAGAAAAAGTAGTGACGATTGTTTCTGCTTTTAAGCCACAACTAAAGAATGTTGCCAAAATTGGATTTGTTAATGCGACTGCAATTGTTGATACCAATTCAGTCTCTTTATCTTATCAAGTACCAAGTCAAAATTTGAGCTTTCAATATCAACCAATTGCTTTGGTACCTAGAGCTATTAAAATTGATTCCCTATTAAAGATCAAGCAATCAGCTAGTTTTAAAATTGGTATGGGTAATTACTTTAATCAAATCATCCAATTAGAAGGTAGTTATGTAGATCAAAAAGACCAACAACATCATATCAGTATCCTGAATGAATCAATTACTGGCGCACATCCAATTCAAAAATGGAATTCAATTGGAACCAATTATAATGGGGCTTTATCAATCAATAAAAATAAGGCAATACATACTCAATTCTATTTGAATCAATCCAATAGGTATCGTTATGGTTTAGTTCCTGATTCAACCAATTTACCAATCAAAAATTTCGAACAAAGATTTACAATTGTAGGTGCTAATTTTACACTAGCTAATAAACAAGTTTCAAATAAATCGTTTAGTTACACTTCAACCTTAAATTTTAATCATAGTCGTTTAATAAATCAAGCAAATAATGCATCAATTGATTTAATAACGCCATTATTGTATAAGTTAAATGATAACATCCAATTTCATGCAGATATAAATGTTAGTTTCAATCAATACAATCCAACAAACCAACCATCTAGCCAAAATTCAATCATTCAAATTGACCCATCTTTCGAGTTAAAAAAATCAAAATTTCGACTTAATATGGGGATTAGACCAACTTTTGCAAATGCCGTATTTGCATTGTATCCTAAAGTTGAGTTGTCTAAGCAATTAAAGGACACTAATATTATTTTAATTGCTGGATGGCAAACAAGTATCACTAATAACCAACTGATTCAATTAATGGGTCAAAATCATTGGATAACAGCACCTAACAGTTTACCAATAAGTTCTATTGAAAAAAAATACTTTAATGTAGATGTGACAATCAATAAGCGTTTGAATTATGGATTCAATATGGCTCTAAATGATTACAGAGCTCTACCGTTTTTCAATCAATCAAAACTGATGAATAATCCTATACAGGAAGGTTTGAAATATGATGTTTTATTTGAAAAAAGAGCTATTGCAATTGAATTAATTGGTCATCTCAGATATCAGTTGAGTGATCATTTATTATGGAAAAATGATTTTAAATACATTCAATTTAATTTAATTCGTGAAAATAGTCAGGCTTGGGGTATACTGCCATTTGAGTTCAATTCCCAAGTAAATTGGGTATACAATAAAAGGCTACAATTAGATGCATCTGGTCAATTTTGGACTGGAGCTAAAACCAGTGCTGGATTAGGAAATGCTTACAAATTAAATAATACCTTTGTACTCAACGCAGGAATGCAATATGCCATTTCTGATCATTGGACTTTCTGGGGCAAAGGGGAGAATTTATTGGACCAACAATACCAACGATGGGCTAACTATCCTTCGCTAGGAATTCAATTTATTGCCGGAATTCAATATAAATTTAGAAAATAATGATGCAACCAATTTTAGAGAAATACTTTTTAGCGCATAGTCAATTGGTTTTACCAGGGATTGGTTATTTAAATCTGAATCAAACAGATGCTTTTTGTGACAATGATCAATTTCAGCCACCTGTACATAAAATTGAATTAGATATCAACATGGCATCTACTACTAAACCTAGTAAATTATTTTATATCTATTTGTCTGATCATTTAGATTGTACTGTTGAACAAGCCATTATTAACTATACTTCTTTTTTTACAAATCAATTAGCAACTTCTAACAAGATCGATTTAGGTAATCTAGGTCATTTAAATATCACGAATGACACCTACACCTTTGAATCTAATTATAATAGTGCTCATTATTTTCAACCAATCCATTTAGAAAAAGTACAAATAGAAGATCAATCCGAAAACAATTTCAATACCAAATCAAAGTATTGGTGGATTTTGCCTTTGATTATTGCTTCAATCGCTATACTAGCAATTCTTTTAAAATAAAACTATGAACTGTCCGGTTTGCAATCATAATAACTCGCAACTTGCATTAGAAAGTCAAGACTTTTCATTAACGAAGCAATCTTTTTCGATTTTACATTGTACAAATTGTACCGTTAGATTTACTACACCTTTACCAAGTCAAGATGAAATAGGGCAGTACTATAAATTCAATGACTATATTTCCCATACAGATACAAAAGAGGGATGGATGAATCGGTTGTATCACTTTGTCAGAACAAGAACTTTATTACAAAAAACTAAATGGGTTCAATCCTTATTTACAGGTCATAAAGGACATTTATTAGATATTGGAGCTGGAACTGGCGCATTTGCGCATGCGATGCATCAGAAAGCTTGGAAAGTAACAGGATTAGAACCAGATGCAACTACTAGAGATAAAGCATTCGAAAATTATAAATTGCAATTACTATCAACCGATACCATTTTTGATTTACCTAATAATGAGTATGAAGTGATTACGATGTGGCATGTTTTAGAACATGTACATGCCTTAAAGCCATATTTACATCAATGTTTTAAAAGTTTAAAACAGAATGGTAGATTAATCATTGCTGTGCCCAACTATACTAGTTATGATGCTTCCTATTATAAAAAATATTGGGCTGCTTATGATTTACCAAGACATTTATACCATTTTTCTCCAAAATCAATGACCACTTTATTAAATGAAATTGGATTTGAAATAGTCTCTATTAGGCCAATGTGGTATGATAGTTTCTATGTTAGTCTGTTAAGTGAAAAATACAAACAGTCAGGAAAATTAGGAATGCTTGTAGCAGGGTTTATTGGTTTGATCTCAAATTTATTTGCAATAAAAGATGCTTCAAAAGGTAGTAGTATTATCTATGAATTTAAAAAGCAATCTAGAACAAGTAATAATTAATTAGTGTAATTAATTCAATTTAACTTCTACAACAACCGGCCAACATTTTCCTGTTAAAAAATAGGTATTGCTAGATTTTTTATACGCTATCCCATTTAATACAAACCCAGCATCAATTGTTAATGGGTTATAATTCACTTTAGCTTGTGCAAGTAAATTGCTGCAATCTATTTTATTGATAATGTTGCCAGTCTTAGCATCAATTACAACAATATCATTTTGACCATAAATATTTGCAAAAATCTTTCCATCTACGAATTCCAATTCATTGAGCATACTTTGGTATCCATATTCATTGTAAACCCCTACTGTTTTTTGGATGGTAAAGTCTGCAGGATTGACAAAATACAAATTGCTGCTTCCTGTAGAGACGATTAATGAGGAATCATTATGGGTTAATCCCCAACCTTCATATGGCCAATTGAGCGTATTGATTTTCTTTAAAGTAGTTGCATCATATACAAAAACTTTATGCTCCTCCCAGGTTAACTGATAAATTTTACCATCAAAAATCGTTATGCCTTCGCCAAAATAGGGTGCATCTAATTGAACCTTCTTACCAATAGGTCTAAGTTGATCATCCATTTGATACAACACACTTTCACCTCTTAATCCTGTGCCCTCAATTAGTTTATTATTTTGCCATTCCAATCCTTGTGTATAGGCTGAAGTATCGTGGGTATACACTTTCTGTATTGAATAGTTTAAAGGGATTGGAGCAGCAATAGCCGTATTTTCAGCAGTATCGTTGCTGCTAGAACTATTGTCAGCATCATTTGTATTGTTACAAGCAATTACAAATAAACTTAGATATACTGCTAGAAACTTTTTCATTGTTTATTAAACATTAAATCTAAAATGCATTACATCGCCATCTTTTACGATGTATTCTTTTCCTTCAATTCTTAATTTACCATTATCTCGGCAGGCAGCTTCACTTTTGAATTTTATATAATCATCAAATGCAATCACTTCTGCTTTAATAAATCCTTTTTCAAAATCTGTATGGATGACACTTGCTGCCTGAGGTGCTTTCCAGCCAGAACCAATTGTCCAAGCACGAACCTCTTGAACACCTGCTGTGAAATAAGTTTCTAATTTCAATAGTTTATAGGCAGTTTGGATTAATCTATTTAAAGCAGGCTCTTTCATTTGGTATTCTTCCATAAATAAAGCCTTGTCATCTGGGTCTTCCATTTCTGAAATTTGAGCTTCAATGTTATTGCACATAACAATGACTTCGGCCCCTTCTTGTTTAGCCATAGCCACCAATTGTTCAGAATAGGCATTACCAGTATGCATAGATGCTTCATCTACATTGGCTACATACATCACTGGCTTTGCAGTCAATAAAAAGATATCAGCAATGGCTATAAGGTCTTCCTTTGATAAATCCAATGAACGGATGCTTCTTCCGTCTTCTAAATGTGCTTTACATTTTTGTAAGACTTCTAATTCCACTTTTGCTTTAGGATCTGTTTTAGCCATCTTTTCGGAACGCTGCATCTTTTTCTCTACACTATCCAAATCCTTTAATTGCAATTCTGTTTCAATAATATCTTTATCACCAATCGGATTGATTTTCCCTTCCTCTCTTAATACATTTTCATCTTCAAAACAACGAATCACATGAATAATGGCACTTACTTCTCTAATATTGGCAAGGAATTTATTGCCTAATCCTTCACCTTTGCTTGCGCCTTTTACTAAACCAGCAATGTCCACAATTTCTAATTGAGTAGGTACCACTCTGGTTGGATTAATCAATTCGGCCAATTGACTGATTCTGATATCTGGTACATCTACAAGTCCAACATTTGGCTCGATGGTACAAAAACGATAATTACTTGCTTGTGCTTTTGCACTATTACTAACTGCGTTAAATAAGGTTGATTTGCCCACGTTTGGTAAACCCACAATGCCTGCCTGTAAAGCCATGATATTTTAGATTGTTTTAAGGTTGCAAAAATACAATTCTAATCGCAAAATGGGCTATATTAGTACCATAAACAATTAGATATGGCATTGAATATCATTTGGATCGCATTTTTTGTAATTGCTTTTGTGGTAGCGCTGTTTAAATTGATCTTTTTAGGGGATACAGAGATTTTTAAGCTTTTAGCGGATGGTTTATTTGACTCAGCTAAATCTTCGGTGATTGACGTAGCTTTTCCTTTGGCTGGAACAATGGTTTTCTTTTTAGGATTGATGAATATCGCTGAAAAAGCTGGGGCAATTCAAAAATTAGCCAAATGGATGAACCCGTTTCTAAGTCGTTTATTTCCAGAAGTACCACAAAACCATCCTGCAATGGGCCAGATGGTAATGAATTTTAGCGCCAATATGTTAGGTTTAGACAATGCAGCGACACCTTTTGGTTTAAAAGCAATGGAAAGTCTACAAACATTAAACCCTGAAAAGGAAAAAGCCACCAATGCACAAATCATGTTTTTGGTATTGCATACAAGCGGATTGACTATTATTCCGTTAACAATCATATCCTATCGTTTAGCTGCAGGTTCTCAAGATGCTGCAAGTATTTTCATCCCTTGTGTTTTGGCCACAATTGGCACCACATTAGCATCTATCATTGTGGTGGGGACATACCAAAAATTAAAATGGGATAGGGTACTGATTAGTTGGCTTATAGGTTTGGTCGTATTTATGGGCTCTGTATTATTTGCAGTCAACAGCCTTACTCCAATACAAAAGGAATTATTTTCAAAAATTGCAGGATCAAGTATTTTAATTGGGATTGTAGTAGCCATTATTTTAGGCGGTGCATATAAAAAAGTATCCGTATTTGATGCATTTATTGAAGGTGCAAAAAACGGTTTTGAAGTGATAGTGAAAATCATTCCATATTTAGTAGCCATGTTAGTTGCAATTCGGGTATTTAGAGATAGTGGCTCAATGGTGTATGTATTGAATGGAATAAGTTTTTTAATACAACTTACAGGTATGAATACCGATTTTGTTGGTGCTTTACCTGTTGCTATCATGAAACCTTTAAGTGGCAGTGGTGCTAGGGGCATGATGCTTGATATTTTTCAAACACAAGGGCCAGATTCATTTGTTGGAAAATTAGCTTCTATCTTTCAAGGTTCAGCAGATACGACATTTTATATTATTGCCTTGTATTTTGGGAGTGTTGGCATTAAGAAAGTGAGGTATGCTGTTTGGGCAGGGTTATTTGCAGATTTAATAGGGGTGGTGATTGCCATATTTATTGGCTATTCCTTTTTTCACTAAGCAGTAAATTAGCTAATGATTTTTTAGAAGCTTTATTTCCCTTGGCTCATCTTCATTACTTCTTTCCACTCTGCATCTGTAACAGGTTGTACGGATAATCTGCCTAATCTTACTAAAGCCATATCTTTCAGATTAGTGTTAGCTTTCACATCTGCTAATGTCACTGGATGTTTTAGTTTTTTATGGGGTGCAAAATCAACTGCTAACCATGCAGTCTCTTCTGTAGTAGGATCCTGATAGGCTTCCTTAACCACTTTTGCGATACCTACAATTTCCATCCCTTCGTTGCTATGGTACCAAAAGGCCAAATCTCCTTTTTTCATTGATCTTAAATTATTTCTTGCGCCATAATTTCTAACACCATCCCAAAAGGTACGTTTGTCTTTATTAAATTGCTCCCATGAATATTTAAAAGGTTCAGATTTGATTAACCAATAGGCCATAAAAAAGATATTATTTTAACTATAACAAGAGACAATAAAAAATGTTGAGTTGGGGTAGGATTATAGCTAACTTAAATTAATAGCCGTTAGAAAGGATATCCGCTAAATGAATGACTTTGATCTTTTGTCCATTGTGATTGATACGACCATCTAAATGCATCAAGCAGCTCATGTCGGTGCTAATGATGTATTCAGCTTCAGTTGCAATAGCGTGATCAATTTTTTGATCCGCCATGGCCACACTAATGGTATCATATTTTACAGCAAAACTTCCTCCAAATCCACAACAAGTTTCAGTATCATTCATTTCAACCAATTCAAGCCCTTCTACATTCTTTAATAAAGTCCTAGGTTCAACTTTTATATTGCATTCTCTTAATCCAGCACAACTATCATGGTAAGTAGCTTTGCCGTTAAAGCTTGCACCTAAATTGGTAACCCCTAAAATCTTAACCAAGAATTCGGATAATTCAAAAATTTGTGAGGCCACTTTTTTAGCTGGACTTTGAAACGCATTGTTTTCAAAAAGTTTGCCGTAATTATTTCTTACAAATCCAGCACAACTAGCACTTGGACTTACAATATAATCTGCACCATCAAAGTCTTGCACAAATTTTGTACAAACATCTTTTGACTCTCCCCAAAAACCTGCATTAAAAGCAGGCTGACCACAGCAAGTTTGTTGTGTATTATAAGCAACAGTACATCCAGCTTTTTCTAATATTTTAACAGTATTAAATGCAACTTGTGGGTATAATTGATCTATAAAACAGGGTATAAAGAGTTGAACTTTCATAGTCTAAATTAAGGATTTCTTTCCAATAATTTAAAAAGGCATCCTTTTTTGAAAGAATGCCTTTTTAAATATTTTTATCAACTAATTTAAGGTTGAACTTGTAGTCTGTTGATGTATTTATCGATACTAAAACCTTTCTCAGACTTTGGATAATTTTGCTTGATTTGCTTATAGATTTCTATAGCAGCATCATTTTTACCATTTAATTCTAAGAAAGAAGCAGCACGGAATAAATATTCAGAAGAGATGGCTTCATCTTCAGGGAAATGTGTACCAGCTTTTTTATAGTATTCTATCGCTTCGTCATTCTTTTTTAATTCAGAATAAGCGTCACCTATAGAACCATATGCAACTGCTTGAACTTGTTTAGCATCGGATGAAAAATCTTTCAAATATTCTATTGCTTTATTATACTCTTTCAATCTGTAGTAGCTCATTCCTGCATAATATTTTGCAAGATTAGCTGCTTTCGTACCACTAAACTCCTTAATGATGTATAATACACCTTTACTAGTGCCATCACCATTTAATACGAACTCTGATGAGTCATTCGCAAAATATTTTTCTGCAACATACATTGCATCTGCCGCTTTTGCTTCTAAAGGTTTTTGGTATAATTCAGTGTAACCAAAAATGCCGGCTACAGCAATCAATCCGCCTACTAATAAATAAACAATTAGTTGTTGGTTCTTTTTTGTAATAGATACTGGTGCTTGTTCTTGTTGTACTTCGCTCATATAGGTTGGTTAAAATAATTAGTCTACAATAAATGGATAATTTTGATCAATATACACATCCTTTAATACTTCGCTATCATCTGGCCAAGGGCTATCCTC
>CAINOI010000064.1 GCA_903851465.1 uncultured Bacteroidota bacterium | reverse complement strand
TACTTTAATGTAGAATAAATTCGTATAGTATTACTTTGTGCTTAATTATATTATTAATTATTAAGTAGGCACAATGAATTCATATTTCAAGCATAATATACTAATTGTATTCATCACAATCAACCTATTGGCCTTCCCCCAAATTTTAAGTGCTCAAAAATTATCAGGTGTTTTTGTCATGAGCAGTGTTGGCGGCTTTGAAAATATATCCAACAATAGCATGTCAATCACATTTAATAGCATTGCTACTTGCTTGAATGTTCAAAATGGAGTAACATTATTACATGGATATAGTGGTATCGGGACTTTTAACATGAATTGTGAGTTAAACATAAAGTTCAATACCCTAGGTATAAAATTATATCCTAACCCTGTTTTTGGAATCACTACATTAAAATGCATGAATCCACCCCCTTTAAACGATGCCTTTAAAATTAGTATTTTGGGGGTAGATGGGTATAAAATTACTAGTGGAAAAGCAACAGGATATGATTTATTGCAAGGCATGCCTTTAGATTTTAGTATGCTTCAAGAGGGCACTTATTTCCTACAAATAGAATCAGAAAAATTTAACGATGCTTTAAAATTTATTAAACTTAGTAATTAAAAGATAAACAAATACCAATGAAATCTGATGAATTTAAGCTATCTAATAGAGAAATCGAGGTGTGTAATTTATTAATTACAGGAGCAAGTACAACTGATATTGCAAAGGTTTTAAATTTAAAGTGCAATACGGTGTCTACTATCAAAAAATCTATTTTCAAAAAAACAAACAGTATTAATTTAATTGAATTGTATGAGTTATATAAAAAAGCTTAATACAATTCTTGTATTCCTATTTTTATCGATTAAAAGTGATGCTCAATCTATCAACCTATATACTTTAAATATTACAATTTCAAATTTTATAAAAACTTTACATTAATCTACCATATGACACATAACTTAGCCTTTAAAAAATATTTACTTTCATTATTTTTGCTACTATTTTTCTTTAAAATTGATGCACAAACTGGTATATTTTTCCAAGCCATAGCGAGAGATAATAATACTAATCCTGCAAGAGATAGGAAAATATATGTTCAAACTAATATTATTCAAACATCTCCCACTGGGACAATTGTATTGACTGAAGAGCATCAAACCAATACGGATGCTTATGGTGTATTTAATATTATGGTTGGTGATGGTGTTAGGATTGGTGGTGCTTTATCAGGCTTAAGTTCAATTGATTGGTCTAAAGGTCCTTTTTATTTAAATTTAAAAATTGCGATTACACCATTGGGTCTAGCTGGAGTTTGGGATTATTCTAAAGCATGGGTTGATTTAGGTACAACTATTTTTGGGACTACTCCCTCTGCATTATATGCAAATAAAGTTGCTGGTTTTGACACTAAATTGAATAGTTTAGATACAGCCAAGATGTTATTACCATATTCTAAAGTAACTGCAATAACAACAGAAGCATCCATTGCAAGAGCTGCTGAATTAGTCTTAACAAATAGTGTTGCAGTAAACACAGCTAGTATTACATCAAATACCACATCCATCACGGCAGAGACTACTAGAGCAACTGCTGCTGAATTAGTTTTAACAAATAATGTTGCAGCAAACACAGCAAGTATTAATGCAAATACAAATGAAATTGCATTAAAAGCTAACAGAAATAATCCCGTTTTTACGGGAACAGTAGCAATCGGCACTTCAACTCCTACAACATCTGCTGTATTGGATGTTAATTCAACATCAAAGGGGATCTTAATTCCAAGAATTACTTCAACAGAACGTGATGCTATTATAAGCCCAGATAATGCTTTATTAATTTTTAATACGACAAACAATAAATTTGAAGTATTTAAATCTACCTGTTCATGTTGGGTAGGTATTAGCGATGGGGGCAGTGGTATTGCTGTTGAAAATACGGCACCCAAAGCAGATAATTTAAATTATACTGGATTATTTAAGGTTGGTGGAACCGGAAAAATTAATTACAACTATACTGACCCAGATAATGATGCAGAGGGCACAACTACATTTATTTGGGATATTGCAACTACTAGTAATGGTTCAACAAGAACTACCTTTAGCACTGGCGCTACTACTTTAACTGGTGCATCTGTTATTTTTCAAAATGCAGATGCTGGAAAATATGTAAGAGCAAGGTTAACACCGAGAGCTGCCACTGGATTACTAAATGGTATTGAATATTATGGCACATGGATATTAATTGAAGCATTAGCATCGCCTTATGCATCTAATGTAACTACAACAGGCATCGCAGCTCAAGGCAACTTACTTACCGGATCATATACATTTGCTGGTGGGACAGGTGTAGAAAATACATTGGGATCTACCTATACTTGGCAATCAGCTACTAGCAATAAAGGTGTTAGTATGGCCACTATGTCTTTTCCTAATGGTGGTGTAGCGCATACTAATACAATTGTACCTACTATCTCAGAAGTAAATAAGTATGTTCGTTTTGGTGTAATAGCAAAAGACAATGCTTCCGGAACTGCAACTAATAATGTATATAGTAACTGGATAGGGCCGGTGACATTAGCTCAGGAAGCCCCCCCATATGCAACTAATATTACTATAAGCAATGCACCATTTACGAATGCTTTGATAAATGGCAACTATAATTATTTAGATGCAAATAATGATCCAGAGGGAGTAACCACTTTTAAATGGTATAAAGCAGATGATGCTACAGGAAGAAACCAAATCGAAATTAGTGGTCAAACCTCTAAACAGATTACTTTAAATGAATCTTATATTGGATCTTATATTGGATTTGGCGTAACCCCTATAGCGCTTACCGGTAATACAACTGGTACCGCGGCTGTCTATTATCATCCAAATGTGACAACTTTATCTACCCCATTAGCTACATCTTTAAGTTTTGCTGGAAGCCAAATAACAGGTTTTGTTGGGACAACATTAACTGGCACTTACAGTTATTCAGTTAATAATAGTACTGGGACAGAAAGTGGTACTCAGCAAAAATGGTATACATCAACCAGTCCTACAGATGTGGGAACACTGGTAGCTACAGGTGCTTCATATACAACAACGGCAAACGATTTAGGTAAATATATTAGTTATGAGGTAACGCCTTCTACAACAACTGGAGTAACTGGCAATGCATTTCGCACTTCACGTTACACTGGCTCACAAATTCTTGATTTTACCACTCAAAATGTTAAAGTAGCCTATTCTTTACGAAAGTTAAAAGCAGCATACGCGGGAAATGCGATACAAGTAAGAAGAAGTTATGATAACACAACGAGAGATATTGGATTTACTTTGACAGGATTACTAGATGAGGCTACTTTAATAAGTTTTGTAACGAATAGTGGGACATTAACTGGAACCTCTGTAAATGGCTTTGTATCTATTTGGTATGATCAGAGTGGGAATGGGAAAAATGTGAGTAATACCACGCTAACTCAACAACCAAAAATCGTGACAAATGGTGCAATAGAGAAATGGAATGGCGTTCCTACGGTTATGTTCGTAAGATCCTCTCAAACAAAATTATTCACTTCTGATGTAAACCTAATTCCTTTTACTTCCGCCATGGTAGTTTTCGCAAATCAATCACTAAGCACATTTGCGAGTACCGGGGAAGGGCTATTTACAGATATTAATTCTTCTACCGGTGCAAGTTATATGTTAGGCACATCTAATGCAAAAACTTTTTCTGGCATAACTAATAACACTTCAGTTACATGGTATAAAAATAAAATCGCCTACAATTCTAATGTCTTTGTTGATTTTGACCCATTAAGGAACTTAAGCGTTTTATATGCAGAAACTGCTCTAGTTAACTGGAATGGCCTTCAATTAGGTCAGAATAGACTTTCAACTACTGGCGGATGGGACGGGCCTATATCAGAATTGATTTTATTTGAGCAATCTTTAAAAGCAAATAGCTATGCGGATGTATTAAAAATACAAGACGCGCAAGTATTGTATTATTTAGGAAAATAGAACTATTAAATTATAATACTCCCTAATATTAAATCTTACTAATAATATTAGGGAGTATTGTATAAAAAAATACTCATTTCAAATAGTGAAATTCTATTGATGCTTCAGCGCTTCTCGCTTGGATAAATTTGATAGTTGAGGATGGGCTTTCACAAATTGTATAACCCATTTTGCATCTGTATAAGCATATGCCCTTAATGCCCATCCAATGGCTTTGCGAATAAAAAAGTCTTCCTCTAATTGGCAGTTTTCAATGTATTGAGTGAGTAGGGTGATATTAGTATTTGTCTTGTAAGTCAATTGAAATAATAGACTCATTCTTTGAAGCCACTTGTCCGAAGATTGATTCCATTTTGCAGTTGTCAATTCAATTTGTTCTGGAAATTTCAAAAAGAATTTACTTATCACAAATGAATTAGTTGAGTCTACAGAATCCCACCAACTTTGATGGGTAACCATCCATTCAATCAATGGAATTGTTTTTGAAGACCAAAGTTTATGATGATGACCTAATAATTCAATGGCAAAATAATGCAGTTCTCTTTGTGGTGCTGCAAAACATGCTTTAATTAAACTACTTAATTCAACATGGTCTTTGATAGGATGTGTTTTGTAAAATGCTTTACAAATTTGTCTTCTGAGTGGTGTCTTTATACCATAGAATTCAAATTGATTCAATAAATATGCTTTTGCACCCTTCGCGATGCTTGCATCTGCACCAGCAGCATATATTTTTTTTATTTCCTTTAAATAGGGATGTGGCATATTAGACTCCTACGACTCTTTTATTGAAAGCGCTATTTCTAGCTGCTTCTAATACACGAATAATATTGGTACCCTCCTTAGCTGATGTTGGAACAGGCGCATTGTTTAGAATAGCATCCGCCATTTTCTCATAAAATATCCCGTAATTACCTGGTATACTTGGAATCACTTTATTGGTGATAATGCCATTCATATCTGTATATAAAGTACCATAATCTGCTTTGGCTTCTGCTCCCCAGTCTGGATTATTTGGTTTTTTCCCTGCAATTAAATCCGCCTCTTGTATATCCGATCTGTTTTTAATAAAGCATCCCTTAGTTCCATAGATTTTATAACCTGGACTTTCAGTCATAAATAACATACCACTAGTTAATGTGATACGGTGGGATGGATAGTACAAGATCAATGTAAAATAATCATCGATGATGGATACTTTTCTGGTGATTCTAATATCAGCAAATACAGCCAATGGCATACCTGATAATAAAATGGCTTGATCTACTAAATGTGGGCCAAGGTCATACAATAAACCTGCTCCAGGTGTTACAGCTTCTTTATGTTTTTTTGGACTCAACGTTGTTCTATAACGCTCAAAAGAAATTTGAACATCTTGCAAAACGCCAATTTCGTCCTCTTGTATTAATTTTTGTATCGTAAGAAAGTCTGCATCATATCGCCTGTTTTGATAAACTGCTAATTTTAATCCTTTTGTATTTGCCAAAGCATCCAACTCTTCCGCTTCTTTAGCAGTTACGGTAAATGCTTTTTCTACTACCACATGCTTACCTGCAAGGAGGGCACTTTTTGCATAAGTAAAATGCGTATCGTTTGGACTATTCACCACCACTAAATCAATGATAGGGTCGGCTAGTAATTCCTCGTAACTCGCATATGATTTTGTGCCAGGGTAGGCGGCTTCAATATTTTTAGTGGAGCGTTCCCAGCTACCAACTAAATGAAATTTTGGGTTGCTTGCTATAAAAGGGGCATGGAAAACTTTTCCACTCATTCCAAAAGAGACTAGTGCAGTATTGATCATAGGTTAAAGATAAAAAATCTTAGGGGTTATATAAAAACAAAATCCCCCTGATTACTCAGAGGGATTTAAAAATCATTAGAGGAACACTATCCAGCAACTTGCTTTCTGATGATATTCAATGCACCTCCTGCTTTAAACCACTCAATTTGTTGTTGGTTATAAGTATGGTTAGCATGAATGGTATCAGTTGTTCCGTCTTTGTGCGTTAAAACCACAGTTAATGGTGTGCCTGGCGCAAAGTTGGTTAAACCAATGACATCAATGCTATCATCTTCCTGAATTTTATCATAGTCTGCTTTGTCTGCGAAAGTCAAAGCTAACATACCTTGTTTTTTTAAATTCGTTTCGTGGATACGTGCAAAAGACTTTGTCATCACCACACGCACTCCTAAATGTCTTGGTTCCATAGCAGCGTGTTCACGAGAGCTACCTTCGCCATAGTTTTCATCACCTACTACTATCGTTCCGATACCTGCAGCTTTGTAAGCTCTTTGTGTATTTGGAACAGTATCGTAGTTGCCATTGATTTGACTTTTTACATTATCTGTTTTTTCGTTGAAGAAGTTCACAGCGCCAATCAATAAGTTATTTGAGATATTGTCTAAGTGTCCACGGAACTTTAACCAAGGACCAGCCATTGAGATATGGTCGGTGGTACATTTTCCTTTTGCTTTGATCAATAATTTCAATGATTTTAAATCGGTTCCTTCCCATGCTGTAAACGGATCTAATAATTGTAAACGCTTAGAAGTTGGGTCTACCGCTACAACTACTTTTGAACCATCTTCTGCTGGTGCTTGGAATCCTGCATCTTCAACAGCGAATCCTCTTACTGGTAATTCATCACCTGTTGGAGCGTCTAATTTTACTTGTTCGCCTTTATCGTTGGTTAATGTATCAGTTAATGGATTGAAAGTTAAATCACCTGCAATAGCAAGTGCAGTCACTATTTCAGGAGAACCTACAAACGCGTAAGTATTTGGATTACCATCCGCACGCTTTGCAAAGTTTCTATTGAAGGAGTGTACAATGGTATTTTTTTCTTTTTTCTCTGCACCTACACGCTCCCACATACCGATACAAGGGCCACATGCATTTGCAAAAACTTTAGCACCAATTTGACTGAATACATCTAAGAAACCATCTCTTTCAATAGTATACCTTACTTGCTCAGAACCTGGTGTGATCATGTATTCTGCTTTAGTAGTCAATCCTTTTTCTGATACTTGTTTTGCTAAACTTACTGCACGGCTAATATCTTCGTAAGAAGAGTTGGTACAACTACCAATTAAACCTACTTCAATTTTTGTTGGCCATCCATTTGCTAAAGCCACTTCTTTCATTTTAGAAATTGGTGTCGCTAAATCTGGTGTGAAAGGTCCGTTCAAGTGCGGCTCTAAAGTATTTAAATCAATTTCAATCACTTCGTCAAAGTACTTAGTTGGATCTGCATAGACTTCTGGGTCTGCTGTTAAATGCGCTGCAACTGTATCTGCTAAAGCAGCTACGTCTGCACGGCCAGTAGAAGATAAGTAACGGCTCATGCTTGCATCATATCCAAAGGTAGAAGTGGTTGCACCAATCTCTGCACCCATGTTACAAATAGTTCCTTTACCAGTACAACTCATGCTTGTAGCGCCTTCACCAAAATATTCTACAATTGCACCAGTACCACCTTTTACAGTTAAGATACCAGCTACTTTTAAAATCACATCCTTAGGAGCAGTCCATCCATTTAATTTTCCAGTTAATTTGATACCAATTAATTTAGGCCATTTTAATTCCCAAGCCAATCCTGCCATCACATCACAAGCGTCAGCACCACCTACACCAATGGCCAACATACCTAATCCACCAGCATTTACTGTGTGCGAATCGGTACCAATCATCATACCACCTGGGAAAGCATAGTTCTCCAAAACAACTTGGTGGATAATACCTGCACCTGGTTTCCAGAAACCTAGACCATATTTGTTAGACACAGAGGCTAAGAAATCATAGACTTCTTTACTTTCTGTTGTTGCCACTTGTAAATCTTGTTTTGCTTCTACTTTTGCAGAGATCAAGTGGTCACAATGCACTGTACTTGGTACAGCCACTTTTGGACGACCTGCTTGCATAAATTGTAACAAAGCCATTTGTGCTGTTGCATCTTGCATTGCGACACGGTCTGGTGCAAAATCAACATAAGATCCACCTCTTTCGAAGCCTTCTAATTTTTGATCACTATGTAAATGGGAGAATAAAATTTTCTCTGATAAAGTTAAGGGACGGCCCAACATATTTCGAGCTGCATCTACTTTTGCTGGCATTTCAGCATACAATTTTTTGATCATGTCGATATCAAAAGCCATAGGTATCTTTTTTAGGTGTTAAAACTGATGCAAAGGTAAGCCAAAATGCCCCTCGCCGCTATCAAAAAATCCACTTTATGTCCACTTTTTTAGCTAGATTTGGATATTGCTTTAAACAATTAGGAATGCAAAAACTTCGAGATTTTTTAGAATTACACGCTTTTGGCGTCTGCTCCGCCATCGGAGAACGTTTAGGTATTGCTAGCTCTAAAATCAGGATGTGGTTTATTTATATCTCCTTTTTGACTTTTGGATCACCAGTCATCATTTACATGGTATTGGCATTTTGGAGAAGTATGAAACACTATATCCTATTAGGAAAGCGCAATCCATTAAAGTACTAGATCACTGCTTTTCGTAAGCGTACTAATTTTTCTAATAAAGGCGCTAGTAATTCCAATTTCAACATATTCGCGCCATCGCTTTTTGCATTGGCTGGGTTAGGATGCGTTTCAATAAACAATCCGTCTGCGCCGGTTGCAATAGCTGCTTTTGCAATGGTTTCAATTAAATTTGGATTGCCACCTGTAATGCCAGAAGTTTGATTAGGTTGTTGCAAAGAATGCGTACAATCCATAATCACTGGTACATTATTTTCGGCCATAGCAGGGATATTTCTATAATCTACCACTAAGTCTTGGTAGCCAAATGTATTGCCTCTTTCGGTCAACATCACTTTTTCGTTACCCGCTAATTTAATTTTATCAACCGCAAATTTCATGGAAGCGCCACTTAAAAATTGGCCTTTTTTGACATTCACAATTTTACCTGTCTGAGCAGCTGCGACTAATAAATCGGTTTGACGACATAGGAATGCAGGGATCTGTAAAATGTCAATGAATTCAGCTGCAATGGCAGCTTCTTCGTGCGCATGAATATCAGAGGTAGTGGGTACATTAAATTTTGCACCTACTTTTTTGATTAATTCCATTCCAGTATCATCCCCAATCCCAGTAAATGAATTCGCACTGGTGCGGTTTGCTTTTCGGTAGCTAGCTTTAAATACATAAGGAATACCTAAATTCTTACAGATGGTGGATACTTTTTCTCCAATCTCCATCACCAATGCCTCGTCTTCGACCACACATGGTCCAGCAATTAAGAAGAAATTGTTGGGATCGTAAGATTGCGCTTTGAATAAATCTTGTAAATAGTTAGGTATCATAAGGGATGTTTTGCAGGGACAAAGTTAATGTATTATAGTATCATTTTTTCACACTCAAATCGGCAACGGTTCTTTTATCTAGTATGGCTAGCGTATTATCTCGAACTTCAATCATGACTTTATTGATGCCACATTTTTTTTCATTACAGTCGGCACATTTTTCATAAAAATTTAAACTGACGCAAGGTAGCAAAGCTATTGGGCCTTCGATGGTCCTAAAAATTGCAGAGAGTTTAATTTTTTGGGGAGCAATTGCAAAAAAATAGCCTCCATTTTTACCTTTTTTACTTTCCAAAAATCCAGCTTTTTTAAGGGCCAATAAAATGGTTTCTAAAAATTTGACAGGAATATTTTTTACCTCAGCAATTTTCGCAATTAAAATAGGCTCCAATCCACCTTGCTCTGCCATATACGAAAGTGCCTGTAATGCGTATTGGGTTTTTTTAGATAACATAAAAGTCTTTATTTACTATGTTTCCATTTTAGTTGCAAAGACAAACCGGCTTGTTGGAATGCATCTGATTTCATTGGCGCAATCTGCATACTTAAATTATTACTCACATCAAATTCTTTCAAATGGCCGGATACAGATGCGTCCACCACATTGATTCCCCAGGCTATTATAAACCACATAATAGATACGTCTCTATTTTTTCTAAATATATTTCGGTAACTCTGAAGTGAACCAGCACTTAAATTTTTTAATGTAGGATCTATCTTACTCACATTGGAATTGTCACCATTGGCTTCTTTAATTCTTGCTTCATAGGCAAATTTTGTTTTTGCGTATAAATCGTTATTGTATACATAAGTGACAACAGGCACCGATAAGACACCGTATACTAATGGGATCTTCCAATATTGTTTATTGTATGCTTGACCAAGTCCAGGCAAGATGGCAGATCTGTTAGTTGCTTTTTTAGGGGAATGTTTTAAGTAATTGGCCGTACTATCTTGTGCCCACAAGGTTTGTTGCAAACACAACAAAAACAATATGGTATAAAAGCTTTTCATCTAGCTAATACTTACTTGCATTGCGTCAAGGATCTTGTTCAAAGCATTTAAATCATGGTAGCTAATCGTGATTTTGCCAGATCCATTTTTTTGATGCTGTAATTGTACTTGTGCCCCAAAATGATCTTGCAATTTATTTTCTAATCTTTGATAGACAGGAGATAGCTGATTTTGTTGACCTCCATTCGATTTATTTTTTGATCCAGCTGTTGCATTCAAATTTTTAATCAAGGCTTCTGTTTGTCGAACTGTTAAACCCTTTCCCATGATTTCTTTTAATAAGAAAAGTTGTTTATCCACTTCTCTACCAATCAATAACTTAGCTAAACTCACACTCAAACTTCCGTTTCTCAGTGCGGCTTGAACGGCAGGTGGTAATTCTAATAAACGAATATAGTTGGACACGGTGGAGCGATCTTTGCCCATGCGTTCTGCAACTTGTTCTTGGGTATAGTTCAATTCGTCCATCATTCTTTGATAACTTAATGCGACTTCGATTTCGTTTAAATCTACTCTTTGTAAGTTCTCTAATAATGCTAGTTCTAATAATTCTTTATCGTTCCCTAATCTTATATAGGCTGGTACATCAGTTAAACCAGCAATTTTAGCAGCACGAAATCTTCTTTCTCCTGCAATCAATTGGAATTTACCATTGGTTAATTGCGCTACTGTAATCGGTTGAATTAAATCATGCATTTTCAGAGACTGAGCCAATTCTTGCAATGCCTTTTCGTCAAAATCTTTTCTTGGATTCTTAGGATTAACAATAATATTTGTCAATGCAATCCTATTGATGGCTATCGCTTTTTCAATCGCAGCTGGTTGCACCTTTCCTGCAGGGTTTTTAAACTCTGCATCCATATTCTGTAATAAAGAGCGAAGCCCTTTACCTATTAAATCTTTGTTTGGTGTGCTTTTACTCATAGTGCTAATCTATTATTCGCTCGGCATTACTCATATTAGTCATGCCATTTTTCTGTAAAATTTCTTTCGCCAAATTCAAATAGTTCACTGTACCCTTGCTGTCTGCATCATATAAAATAACTGGCTTACCTACACTTGGGGCTTCGCTCAATCTTGTATTACGATGAATAATTGTAGAGAATACCATTTCATCAAAATGCTTACGCACTTCACTCACAACTTGGTTACTTAATCTAAGTCGACCATCATACATGGTCATTAAAATACCTTCTATTTGTAAATCTGGATTTAATCTACTTTGAACTATTTTAATAGTATTCAATAATTTACCTAAGCCCTCCAAGGCAAAAAACTCACATTGAACTGGAACAATCACGCTATTCGAGGCAACCAATGCATTCACGGTAATCAATCCTAGGGAGGGTAAACAGTCAATGATGATGAAATCATATTGATCGTCTAAGGCTGCGATTAAACTTTTTAAAACGTTTTCTCTATTTGGAAAGTTTACCAATTCGATTTCTGCGCCAACTAAGTCAATATGAGATGGAACTAGGTCTAGATGTGGGATTTCTGTTTTTAAAACTACATCTGACAATGGGGTGCCATTGATCATTGCATCGTAGAGGCTGGTGGTGATATTATGTAAGTCAAATCCAACTCCAGTGGTGCTATTTGCCTGAGGGTCAGCGTCAATTAACAGTGTTCTATATTCTAAAACAGCCAAACTTGCTGCAATATTGATTGCCGAAGTGGTTTTACCCACGCCTCCTTTTTGATTTGCTATACCAATAATTCTTGCCATATAAAAAGCCTCCTTAATTTGCTCCAAAAATACAGCATAAATAGTAACAATTAGACTTAATTTTACACCTTAAACTGTACTATGAAGAACCCCGTTTTTGTATTCATCCTCATTACTTTCTTGATTTTGATTGATTTTTACATCTTTCATGTGTTAAAAATCATGCTTAACGGAGCAAGTGTAGGCATAAAAACAGCTGTTAGTTATGGCTATTGGTTTCTATGTATTGCCAGTTTAGGGTCTTTTTTGTTATTCCCTTTTATTGTGAATCCCTATTTTAGACAATATATTTTCTCTATAGGGATCGGCTGGGTGATAGCCCAAATTACCTTAGTTATATTTTTTCTAGTGGATGATTTGAGAAGGGGTGCTTTTTGGACCATAGGTCAGGTGGCTTCTACAGCGGGTGCGAAATTCATGAATACGGATCAGGGTATTCCTAGATCAGCATTTTTGAATTGGCTTGGCGTCGGAATTTCATCCTCCTTATTTTTTTCATTGCTATATGGTTTTGGAAATAAATACAAGTACCAATTATTGCATAAAAAAGTAGCCATTAAAAATTTACCTGCTGCATTTAAGGGTTTTAAAATGATTCATATAAGTGATATTCATAGTGGTAGTTTGAAAGAAAAAGAGGCAGTACAAAAAGGGATTGATTTAATTCAAAAACAACAGCCCGATTTGATTCTTTTTACTGGAGATTTGGTTAATGATAAGGCAATTGAAATGCAGCATTGGACCGAAGTATTTGGTCAATTGTCTGCACCAAAAGGGGTGTTTAGTTCCTTAGGTAACCACGATTATGGGGATTATGTACAATGGTCATCTAAAGAAGCGAAAGCAGCAAATTTAGAAGCATTGAAAGCAGTTCACGCTTCTATGGGCTGGAAATTATTAATGAATGAACATGTTACGATTGAAAAAGATGGCGCACAAATAAAATTAGTGGGGATTGAAAACTGGGGTGCAAAAGCTAGATTTCCTAAATATGGTCAATTGAATAAAGCCTTGGAGGGTGTGGATCCAAAAGAGGTCATTATATTATTGAGTCATGACCCAAGTCATTGGGATGCCCAAGTGATTCCTGAATTTCCTCAAGTAGACCTCATGTTATCTGGTCATACACATGGTATGCAATTTGGATTAGAAAACCCTTATTTCAAATGGAGTCCTGTGCAATGGGTCTATAAACAATGGGCAGGATTATACCAGCAAGGTGAGCAACAATTATATGTGAATAGAGGTTTTGGATTTTTAGGATATCCAGGTAGAGTAGGCATTATGCCAGAAATTACTTTATTAGAATTAGTGTAGTTGAAAAAAAATATGGTTTAATATGTAACAATATTGAATCTTGTTCGTTATAACTTTATATCCTAACATTAAACTCTTTTTTATGAAAAAGTTACTCTTATTTGCCTTATTACCTATTTGTATAGTTGCTGGAGCGCAAGAAAAGTTAGGCATTGGTATCAAAGTGGGTCAAAATTTTACAAGTGTGAATTCGGTTGCTGTAGATAGGCATGCATCATCCTACCATGGGGGTGTTACTTTACAGATTGGGCTTACAGAAAAAATAAGTTTAGTTCCAGAAGTGTTACTTTCTCAAACTAAATTATCTACAAATCCTTCTATTATACAAGTATTAGGAAATAACAGTTTAAAGCCCGAGACTTATCACTTAAACTATTTAATGGTTCCGTTATTAGTTCAAGTAAAGCCCTTCCCTGTATTGCTTTTGCAAGCTGGTCCTCAATATGGTATACTATTAGACCAAAAGAAAGACGGGATTGAAAATGCGCAACTAGCATTTAAGCAAGGGGAATTCTCCTTTGTAGGTGGTGCAAAAGTGAACCTCGGTGGCTTTTTTGTTTATGGCAGATATGTGGTTGGTTTGCAAGACATCAGTGAGTTACAAGATCAAGCAAAGTGGAAAACAAAGCAATGGCAACTTGGTATAGGGATGAGTCTATTTGGTTTTTAAAGCTTGTTTCAATTCGATGATCAACTGATTTAATTGCTTTTGATTAGTGATTTGTTCTGCAATAAAACTATTCTCATTTAAGTCGCCCACAATGGTATCCATTTCTGCCTGGTTTTCGTACACCATTTTTCTAAATGGATTGGTGTAATCTTTTTCCCTTGAGCTTTTTATCTTTTGTGTGATCTCTTCTTTTATGGCTTGATAACGATCTAGCCAAGTAGTCAATTTTTTACTACTGAGTCCACTAATAGTTGTTCCTTCAATTAACGCTAGGCAATGTAACCCGTGCAAGTTCTTTTTAGCTAAATAAGTATCGGTTTCTTTTTGATAATATTGATGTACTTCATCCCAGCTATTTAGTTTGTCTGTTTTAATTTGTTGAAGCATGGATTGCACCGATTTAGTAGGAATTAACTGCCCGCCTATATTGCTCCATTCAATGGCTGCGCCACTTGTTTTGATGGCCTTAAGCTTTGCAGGTAAGCCCTTTAATCCATTTTGAGTTAATTTGATCACGAATTGATCCATGCCATACATGAAAATCATTTTTTCAAAAATCGCATAAGCGTCATGACATTTGATCAATCTAGTTTTTCGTTTGCTATTTTCAAATCCATCTACAAACACATCCAATTGGTCTATCTCTTTTTTAGTTTTTGTGGAGAGCAATTTGTTTCCTAATTGGATCAATTGATCGTCCGTAATTTGTGTCGATTTTTTTTCTTTTAATAGTTGTGCTTTCGCAACCGCTATTGCAATAATAGTCCTGCCTTTGATTAATTCATTGACACTGTCTGGTGCTAAATAGTCGTATTCAAAATATTGATCAATATTTTTTCTTTTATCCCTGTCTTGGTATTTCCAAGCATTTCTTGCTAACGCATAAAAATTGTATAAAAACCAATAACCAGGCATCACCACTAATTCATCATTTTTAGTATCATTACTAATCAATGAAAATGGAATTGGAATATTCAATTCATGGTGGTAATCTCCTTTGTTTAAAATAGTGAAACTTGGGAAAATTGAATTGTGCTTAATGCTCACGCAGAGTCCTGGCCAGAAGCCTCTACCCATAATCACTTCGCCATCTGCCCCTCGGCTATTGTGGTTGGATCCTAAAGTAGCACCTGCCGCAATATTGCTTTGCCCCATCACGAGTGCAGCACAAAGAAATGAATTATTATGGTGCTGTTCGTGTGCTGGGTAAATTAAAGAGTTCAATACTTCACAACAAGAAATGGTTGCATTTTGTCCTAAAAAGGAGTTGATCAATCTTGCGCCATATTTTAATTGTGAATAATCCGACATAATAAAACGAACCGCTTTGATACCATAGAATACTCTACATCCATATCCAATAATTCCATTCACTAACTCCGACCCCTCTCCAATTTGTGTCCTTGCGACTTCATTGGAGTTGATGGTGACATTCTTTATTTTATTGGCGCCTTTTAAATAAGCATCTGTGCCAATCCAAGTATCTTTAATGATTCTACAATTCTTGATTACGGTCCTGTCTCCAATTTTTCCATAATAGCCTCGCTTATTGTCAAATTGTTTTTCTGTCAATTCAATGAATTTTTCTTGCAATGTTTTATCCTGCCTATTTCTAGTCCATAAGTAGGCATCTGCAGTAGTCATGCCATTAAAAGGAAGGACTTTCCTGCCTGTATTTTCATTGCATAATTCTAACCAAATTCTCACGGACGCTGATTCGCCTTTTTTTAGAATGCCATTACCAAATTTTGCATGGTTGGTCGTCACTAATTCATTGACATTGTTGATTATCACCTCGTCTCCAATAATATAATGGGATAAATAATTCACATTATGTATGGCGACATTGTTCCCAAAATCTGTACTAATGATGGTTGAATTATATAACCCTACAGGCACCGTTAAATCACTAAAGCAAAGACAAGTTGTTTCTAAATTTCCAATACGAACCAATCCAAAAAAAGAACAATTCTTCACTAATTCTGGATTAAAGGCATTGGATACCAAAAGTTTTGACCAGTCGTCACTTGAATTACCATTACGCACTAAAATTTCAATTTCTAATGCAGTTAGGGAACGATATTGTATGCCACTTCTATTTTGTTGATTGCGTAAATAGTATTCGTCCTTTCCTTTTGGAAGGTCTTTAATAAATCCGTATCCAAGTTGTTCTATAGCGACTTTCTTTATTTCGTTCATAGTGTGTACTAGTTATTTAAACAAATTAGGATGCATCTCATCCCATCCAGTTGCTTTTTGATATTGATGTGCAATATTTAAAATAGTGCCTTCGTCAAATAATTTTCCAACAAAACTAATACCAGTTGGTAGTTGCCATTTTGCATCTAATCCAGTTGGAACACATACCACAGGATGTCCTGTTAAGTTGGTTATAGCAGATTGATTGCCACCGCCTCTTGATGGACAAATGATGGCATCATATTGTGCAATCACTTCATTCACTTTTTCCATAAGGATTGTTCTATGCCTTTGTGCATTGATATATTCAATAGCTGGTATAAACCTAGAAGTTCTGAATTGATTCGGCCAGTCATTTTTCGTTTGTCTTGTCAATGCATCATCAATGCCTAAACGAGTCATCTCGTCAAATTGTGCAGCACATTCAGCACCAATAACAATATCCATGATATTAAATTGATACACGCCACTATCTGGAAAATTGATTGGAATTAGTTCAATACCCATTTTTTTGAATTGCTTCAATACTTCAAACTCAGAACGATTGGTATCTTTAATTTTATCAAAATAGTTTTTAGCGTAGGCAATTTTGTAGCTTTTTAAATTTGTTTTTGGGGCGTAATTGAATGGCATATCTACAGCAGATCCGTCTTTACCATCTGTACCATGTAAATAATTAAATACAATTGCAGCATCATTAGCAGAACGTGTGATAGGACCAACTTTATCTAAACTATAGCTCAATGCCATTGCACCTGAGCGGCTAATACTTCCAAATGTGGGTCTTAGTCCTGTTGCACCGCATGTCGTTGCTGGTGAGACAATGCTTCCCCAAGTTTCTGTTCCTATTGCAAATGGTACCAATCCTGCTACTGTTGCAGAAGTTGAACCTGCTGAAGATCCAGAAGACCCAGAATTTAAATTCCAAGGATTCTTAGTTCTTCCTCCAAACCAATAGTCGCCCATCGCCAATGCACCTAAAGTAAATTTAGCCACCAATACAGCACCAGCAGTTTTCATTTTTTCGTATACAAAAGCATCTTCTTGGATGATTTGATTTTGGTAAGGTGCAGCACCCCAAGTGGTCTTGGTATTTTTTACAGCAAATAAATCTTTTAGTCCATAAGGGATACCATGTAGTTGACCCCTGTACTTACCTGCAGCAATTTCTGCATCGGCTTGTTTTGCCTGTGCGAATGCTAGGTCTTCCTGTAGACTAATCACACATTGCAAAGTGTCACCGTATTTCTTGATTCTATCAATAAAGAATTTTGTCAATTCAAGCGAACTGATTTTTTTATTTTTAATTAAATAAGCTAATTGTTCGATTGAATAAAATGCAAGCTCATTTTTATTAGCCGGTAATGCAACAGTAATAGGGGCATCCCAAATAATTGGTTTTTGAACTTTGTTCAATTTCATGCCTGGGAGTATCGCAGTATGCCAAAGACTGAGTGGTGTACTATTATTCAAAGACAATCCATGCATGGCTTTGTAGTTCGCCAAATTGTCTAATACATCATTGAATAAGGAATCAATTTCAGGATCTGTGAATTGAAGGTCCATTAACTTCGCACTACTTAGCAAGTCAGATTTTACAATCGGGCGTTCTTGTGCAAAAAGGGAATTAGTGCATAGCGTGATAAAGAACAAAAAGCCTATCATCATTTTTTTCATAGCATACGATTTAGGTTACTATCTCAAAGATAATATTACCTAGTCGGTTTTGTATTGCTAAATCTTCTTTTTTGTCCTCCATTCTGTCCACCATTCTGTCCGCCTTCACGTGGCGCCCTGCCTCTGGTGTTATTGGGCTTGCCCCAACCTGCATCTTTTGAGGTTTTATTGGCGTGAAACTGTTGCATTGGATAGGGATGGCTTTCGATCACTGGGATAGATTTGCCAATCAGTTTTTCAATGTCTTTCAAGAAGGCCTTTTCCTCATAATCACAAAACGAATAGGCTGCGCCAGAAGCACCAGCTCTGCCTGTTCGACCAATTCGGTGTACATATGTTTCGGGAATATTCGGGATCTCAAAATTAATCACATGTGCTAATTCATCAACGTCAATACCTCTTGCTGCAATATCAGTGGCAACTAAAACTCTGGTAGATTGATCTTTGAAATTACTCAATGCCCTTTGTCTTGCATTTTGAGATTTATTACCATGTATCGCTTCCGCTGAAACATTATTTTTTACCAATAAGTTCACCACTTTGTCAGCACCATGTTTGGTTCTTGTAAAGACCAATACATTTTTGATATTTTGGTCTTTCAACAATTCCATTAGTAAGGAATTCTTATTGACTTTATCTACAAAATAAACCGATTGATCAATGATTTCTACAGTAGAAGATACGGGTGTAACGGTTACTGAGCTTGGTTTATTTAAAATAGCATTTGCTAAATTGACAATCTCAGGAGGCATGGTTGCAGAGAAGAATAGGGATTGTCTTTTCTTTGGCAAGACTGCTAATAGTTTTTTGATATCATGCACAAATCCCATGTCTAGCATACGATCTGCCTCATCTAAAACAAAGAACTCTACGTCTCTTAAACTTAGATGACCTTGATTCATTAAATCCAATAAACGACCTGGAGTAGCAATCACCACATCCACACCATTTCTTAAAGCAGTGACCTGAGGTCCTTGACCTACACCGCCAAAAATAACAGTACAATTTAAAGCCGTGTGTCTTCCGTATGCCTCAAAATTTTCTGCAATTTGAATGGCCAATTCGCGTGTTGGCGTTACAATTAATGTTCGAATTTTTTTACGCCTCTCTGCAGGTTTATGTTGTAACAATAACTGGATAATAGGAAGGGTGAAAGCGGCAGTTTTACCTGTGCCGGTTTGTGCGCAACCAAGTAAGTCTTTTCCTTCTAATATTATAGGGATGGACTGCGCTTGAATAGGCGTTGGGGTCGTGTAGCCTTCTTCGAAAAGGGCTAGTAGGATAGGCTCAATAAGGCCTAATTCTTTAAAATTCGTACTCATAATGGACTGCAAGGTACGACTTTTTGAACGGAGCCTTAATTATTGGGCAAAAGGCGGTATTTGCGCATCTGTTGATGCATCACTTTGAACCACAATGGAGGGAATAGAGAAAGTATGATCATGCCAGGATAACCCGTTGGCATTTGGGGCGCTTCATCCATATTTCTTAAAACCTGGTACTTGCGAGATGCCATATAATGATGATCGCTATGTCTACTTAATTCAAATAACATCAATCTTCCAATAATATGGTTACTATTCCAACTATGATGGGGTTGCACTCTTTCAAATAAGGCACTTGATCCTTTTTCTCTTTGCAAACCATAATGTTCAATATAGTTGACTGTTTCAAGTAAGATGGCGCCTACGAAAGCAGCAATTATAAAATAAATAGTTATAGTGAAACCAAAATTCAAGTAAATAAGCAATACCAATCCTAATTGAATGCATTGAAACAACATCATTTCATTGAAGATAGCTGGCAAGAAACCCTTCTTCTTTTTTGCATCTTCAATGGCAATATGCCATGCACTTATATAAGTGCCAATAAATGTCTGTATCCAGAATGCATAGACTGTTTGTTTGAATTTAGCGGTACTAGGATCTTCTGGCGTTGCTACATGTTTATGGTGTCCTTTATTGTGTTCGATAAAGAAGTGCATGTATAAGCTCGATAGCAATAAAGATTTTGCTAAAAATTGTTCAAATTTATTTGTTCTGTGCCCTAATTCATGCGCTACATTAATTCCAAATGCACCACATAATAAGCCCATCCCAATAATACTACCGATGGTGTCAGAAATAGATTGACTCGAACCAATATGCGTTAAGAAAGTGTATAGTAAAAAATATTGAAAAGGTACCGTGCACCATAATACGACATCATACCATTTATTGGCTTTGGCCAATTGTTCCTCCGCTGTATCTAAATTAGCCGGATTCGGTGCAATAAACAATTCAACTAAGGGCACCATTAAAAATACATAGAGTAACGGAGTCCAAGTATACCAACCAGATTTTGTAAAACTTAAATAGCCTAGGCCATAAAGCACAAATGGGGTGGCGTATTTGAAAATTTTGATAAAATTTTGCATAACTAAATATAATAATAAGTTTTTAGAAACTTATTAAAGCAAAGCAAAATTTATTCCACGGTGATAAAAGGTTCTACAAACATACCACAAGATAAAGGATATTCATTACACCTATCAGTTCAGGTTGTATCTTCTAACTTATGGGTTCCACCATACACTAACTACCAACAGGAGTTGTTTGATATAATCTCCAAG
>CAINOI010000063.1 GCA_903851465.1 uncultured Bacteroidota bacterium | reverse complement strand
ATTATTGTTTTATCCGTTTAGTTGTTATGACTAAACATCCGATAAAATTACCGTCTTAAGGTGGTTTTGCCGGGGGTGTTCACCTCTTCCCATTCCGAACAGAGAAGTTAAGTCCCCCATGGCCGATGGTACTTGGGTTTTCCTGGGAGAGTAGGTAGCCGCCTTATTTATTAAAGAATCCTCATCATTTATTTGATGGGGATTTTTTTTGCCCATAAAAAAGTCAAACCTAAATTTGACTTTAAAGTAGCTAAATATAGCTTTTTTATTTAAGCGACTTCTTTACCTGTAGAAGCTGACCATAATTTATAAAAATCTTCTCTTGTAAGTTCAATCTCCATCGCTTTTTTAGCTTCTGTGATCCTTTCGAACTTAGTTGTACCTATTACAGGGGCTATTTGACTAGGGTGTGCGTACAAAAATGCAAGTAAAATTTGATTGATACTACATTCATAAGTTTTTGATAAGCTAGTTGCTTCTGCAAGGATGCGAGAATGCTGTTCTGTATTTTCTGTAAATAATCCATTACCCATTGGCGACCAGGATTGCGCTTCAATATTTTCTAATTGACATTGTTCTAGTACACCATTTTCAAATGCAGTTAAGTTGGTCACAGAAATTTCTATTTGATGGTGTTCAACTGGAATATATTTATTCAATAATGCAACTTGACTTGTCGTAAAATTGGAGACACCGAATGTTTTAATTTTTCCAGATTTTTTAAGTGCACTAATGGTTACTGCAACTTCTTCTACATCAATTAAAAGATCTGGTCGATGAATTAATAATGTATCAATATAGTCTGTATGAAAATTTTGTAAAGATTGTTCTACTGATTTTACAATATGCGCTGCACTGGTATCATATGATTTAATTGCATGATGAGGCCTGTTGGGGGTAAACATATTGATCCCACACTTAGTGATGATTTTTAACTGACTTCTTAAACTAGTATTGCCTTTTAATGCATGACCAAAATCTGCTTCGGTGGTGTAGTGTCCATAGATATCGGCATGGTCAAAAATATTCAATCCAATTTCTAAACATTGATTGATTATTTGTTCATATTGAAGGGTTGTAAAGTTTTCACCCCAAACTCCCCAACGCATACAGCCCACAATAGGCTTATGTTGTAGCTTTTTCATCTTATTTTATTTGTACCTACAATTTAAGACTATCTATTTATTTATCATTACTTCTTTTCTTAATATTCAATACTCAATCCTCTTCACCATCTTTTAAAATCATTCATGAATGATAGTCAACTAGTATAGTTTGGACATAAAAAAACCGGCGCTCACTGAGCGCCGGTTGTATTGCAACGAGGTTGATTAATATCTGTTGTATTCACCACCGCCATTACCGCCACGATCACGATTGTAACCGCCGCCAGTTCCGCCGCGATTAAAACCACCACCGCCACCACGATTTCCACCACCACCAGCACCGTAAGGCTTCTTAGTGAAACTTCTTTCACCTTCTGGACGTGGAGTAGACTCGTTTACGACAATGTTACGACCTAACACTTCCGTGTCATGAAGTTGAGCGATAGCTGCGCGAGCTTCGTCATCATTAGCCATTTCAACAAAACCAAAGCCTTTGCTTCTGTTGTTGTTAAATTTGTCTGTTACAATTTTTGCACTTGCAGTTGCTCCGAATGGAGTAAAAAGTGCTTCAAGATCTTCGCTAGTCATATTCCAGCTAAGATTTCCAACATAAATGTTCATGTTCTTTAAAATTAAGTGATCTAAATACCGATTGAGCAAAATCGCTCTTTCGGACCATACGAAGATAGGTATATTTTATACACAAATACATTTTCTAATGTTAATTAAATTAATTATGATTATAAATTGTCAAAAAACTAACAAAAAAGCCTTTCTGAAGTATCAGAAAGGCTTTTTTGAGGTAAATTGACCTTTTGAAGGATCAATCTTGTGTCTTTGAATTAAGCTTCAGCATTAATTTCGATATCGATTTCAGTTGTTTGACCGTTCCCGAAATCAATCGTTGCTTTATAAGTACCTAGTTCTTTAATCTCGTCTTGAACAGTGATTCTTCTTCTGTCAATTTCATAACCTTTTTGATCACGGATTGCAGCAGTTACCTGAATAGAAGTTACACTACCAAATATTTTGTTGTTCGCACCAGTCTTAGCTGTTAATTTAACAGGACTAGCAGTTAACACAGAAATTACTTTAGTGATCTCAGCTAACATCACAGCTTCTTTCTTCGCCTTCACTTTCAAACGCTCTTCCAATTGTTTTAAGTTTGAAGGGATCGCTTCTACTGCATGTTTAGTTGGGAATAAGAAATTACGAGCGTATCCGTTTTTTACATTTACTAACTCATCTTTTCCACCTAAATTGTCTACGTCTTTAATTAAAATTACTTGCATAATTGTTTTTTTAGTTCCCAAGAGCCCAGTGATAATTTTATTTATGACTGTCACTCGCCTTGATGTTATTGCATCGCGAGATTAGGGATGGTTGACTAATTGTTTTATTTCAATAAATCTGTTACATATGGTAACAAGGACATTTGACGTGCTTTTTTAACAGCGTCAGCTACCTTACGTTGGTATTTAAGTGAGTTTCCACTTAAACGACGTGGTAACATTTTACCTTGTTCGTTAATGAACTTCTTTAAGAATTCGATGTCTTTGTAATCTACATACTTGATACCATACTTTTTAAAACGACAGAATTTCTTCTTTGGTTTTTCCTGTTTGATCGCAGTAAGGTATTTGATTTCATTCTTTGCCATGTTGGTAAAAATTTAATTAAGCCTCTAGTGCTTTGTGAACAGGGAAACCGCCGTTTCTCTTAATGTGGTTGTACTCAACTGCGTACTTGTCAAGTCTTGTAATCATGTGACGCATAATTTGCTCGTCACGTAAGAATTGAATTTTCAATTTCTCGTTGATTGTTGCAGGTCCTGTGAATTCTAAGATCCAGTAGATGCCTGTTGTTTTCTTATCGATAGGATAAGCAAGTGATTTTAAACCCCAAGGATTTGAGGCTACAGTATCTCCACCATTTTCTTTGATGAGATCTTGGTATTTTTTCTGAGCAGATTTAAAATCTTCTTCAGATAATACCGGTGTAAAAATCACCATTAATTCGTAATTGTTCATTACTTGAATTTTTTGGTTAAATAATTGGTTTTTCCCAGTGGACATCCTTGTTCAGAATGAATCTGCCAAAACAGATTTGGGAGGGCGAAGGTAGGCTATTTCAGTGGATTTCCACTCTAATTTGGCTTAAAAATTAGTGCCACAGGAAAATGGTCACTATAACCTCCTCTAAACTGGTCCCCATTCCAGGTTCTTTTGGGGTAACCAGCGTATTTGCCTTGATTTTCGACCATGTCGGGGGTTTTGTAAATGATTGATTTGTAAATAGTTAACTTATTTTAATTTACTTGCTTTTTTTAATTAGAATATTATGTTTTACAACTTGTTATTTAGTTTTCTAAATTAAAGAAAGCTATGTTCAAACACTAAAAAAGCACCAATAGAAATTTAATTTATAGCACTAAATATTATATTTTTCTATTAGTTTGAAACTTACCTTGTCTACTATATCATCTAAAAATGACTTCATATTAACATCCTTAGCTAAATCATTAGTGACTTGTATTAAATCTTTATAAAAATTTTCATCACCTGTAAACCTATACCAGAATTCCTTGCCAATATAAACTGGATATTCTTTTTCAAGTTCTAATATAAAAGCATTTTTTTCATCTTTCTCACCATATAACAAACAAAAAACAGTATCATTTATTTGAATATCTAAACCATTTGTTCTAGCTAAATTTTTGATTGATTTAAAATGGTCTTTAATTGTTGTTACATCATCTCTATTTATTGCACTTGGACCAGATTTTAATTGACAATATTTTTTTCTTCCATCAATTTGGTCTACAAATTCAATATCTATACCCTTAGTTGTTGAACCATAGCCACCTAAAACTTTTGTAATAAAACTTTGGAATAATGTACCAAAAATAGTTGTCATTGATGTTCCTAAAACCCTTGGATATACTAATGCTTTAGCTAAAGATTTTGGATCTGAATTTCCGTCTAAAAAATTTGATAAGTAATAATGTGTAAATGGATTTATTTTAAATTCCTTTAAGTCCACAAGTTTTTTTGTGTTTGCGACATGACTAACTATCAGTGTATCTTTAAACCAAATTTTAAATTTTTCTAGTACTATTTTTTTTTCGTTTGGATTCATGATCTTGATTTAATAACACATCCGTTCTTAATATGTTATTTGCAAGATAGTAAATTACATTAGTTGAAACAGCATTTCCCAATTGTTTTTTTGCAATTCTTTCGTCGCTATGGAGTTTATAGTCTTTAGGAAAACCCTGTAAATTTGCAGATTCTCTTGATGTTATCTCTCTAAATTTACCCTTTTTGTAAATTTCTTTTAAAAATTTGGCTTTATAATCAACCACATTATCTGAGCTGATTTCAATTGTTGAAATCATATCTTTAGTGCCAGTTGCTGTTAATGTAGAAAACACCTTAGAGTTAGGCAAGTAAATTCTATAAATGCCATTTATACCTGAAGAATTCTTAGAATTTACAAAGTCATATCCTTTTCCTTTTATTTCTTTCAAAATATTTTTTTTCACTAAACCTTCTAAATCTTTTAGAGTTATATTATTTAGAAGCGCTTTCAAATTTTTTAATGATAAAGGATTTCCATCTTGCGTGCCATAAATCTTTTTTCTTCTATTTTTCAATAGCGTTAAACAAATTTGTTTTTCAAATTTTGTTGTATTAATTAAATCCCAACTATGTATTGTTGTATGACCATCTCTAGTGTCACAGAAAACAAAAAAATCATTTAAACTTTCATCAGTTTGAAATCTATTTCTTCCTACAGGGATTTTATTCCCAAAAATTTCAGTACTTTTTATTTTAATTCTTTCTTTAAGAAAATTATTTTTTAGGCCGAAATCTAAAAATTTAAATAAAATTGGGTTGTTGTTTAATGGCTCTGGATACTTAAACTCTTGATTTAATTTAATATTCTTTCTAAACCCAACTATAAAAATTCTATCTCTATTTTGAGGTAAACCAAAATCGTAAGAATTTAAAACTTTATGAAACACCTCATAACCAATATTTTTTAATTCGGTTACAATTAAATTTAAACTTTCTAAATTTCGTGGATCCGACAACCCTTTTACATTTTCTAAAATAAACGATTTTGGTTTATTGACTTTTATAACCCTAATTGTATCAAACCATAATTTACCTCTAGGGTCTTCAAATCCCTTCATTTTACCAGCAACAGACCAAGCTTGACATGGCACTCCTCCTACAATTAAATCAATATCATCTATTGGAATTTTATTGATCTTTTCAATACTACCAAATTCTATCTCATCTGGGTTATTTTTAAAATTTTTTTTATAAACTGAAATTGCATTTTTATCTATTTCAGAAAATCCTAAACATAACCCACCATGTTTTTCTAACGCGATTCTAAATCCACCAATTCCAGAGAATAAATCAACAAAATTAAATTTATGCATTGCCATTTTTAGTCTTTAATATTTTATTCACTCTGTTAACTAAAACAGGAGTAATTTTTTATAATTTTCTTTAAAATAATATTTCTTGTTCCTTTTAAATAAATAATTTTTAGAAATATCCTTATTTTATTCAGTGTAACATAAATAGTTCTTAAAAATAAAATTCTGTATATGTGAATTCTCTCCTAGATTTCGAATAACAAATTATTGGAATTTTACTATTATTATCTTCAAGCAACATATTCCAAAGTTTTTAAGATTAAAAATACTAAAAATTTTAGTATTTTCCTATTTTTCTAATTCTTTTTTTAAATTATATTCGTTCATTTTCTTTATAATAACTTTTTAGATTTTAAAATTTCATACTGGTGTTTAGATAAAATTCCATAAAATTTCTGATGAAAATATTTTTTAATACTTTGTCATCCAGATGACATTTTGTTTACCAATCCGCGTTGTTCTGGGGCAGCCTGGCTGAAAAATCAACGGTTATCGACCCATTTTATCCCTGTTGCTTGTCAGCTTGGCAGAAGCTTGGCTTTGGTCCTTATTTTGCATTAATAGAACCAAACGATATAACTATGCAAAAAGGTCAAATAAGAGTTCAGACGGAGAACATCTTTCCAATCATTAAAAAGTTCCTTTATAGTGACCACGAAATCTTTGTTCGTGAATTAGTGAGCAATGCAGTAGATGCCGCTCAAAAATTAAAAACATTAAGCTCTAAAGGAGAAGTGAAAGGGGAGTTAGGGGATTTAAGAGTGGATGTGATTGTGGATGCAAAAGAAAAAACAATTTCTATCATTGACAATGGTATTGGTATGTCTGCCGAAGAAGTAGACAAATACATCAACCAAGTCGCATTTAGTGGTGCAGAGGAATTTGTAACTAAGTATCAAGATGCTAGTATCATTGGACATTTTGGTTTAGGGTTTTATAGCTCATTTATGGTGAGTGATAAAGTAGATATTTATTCTAAGAGTCACAAAGATGCACCAGGTGTTTTCTGGAGCTGCGATGGCAGTCCTAGTTATGAATTGTATGAAGTAGATTATAGTAATAGAGGTACTAAAATTGTAATGCATATCAATGAAGAAAGCAAAGAATTTTTAGAGCCATCAAGGGTAAAATCTATTTTGGAAAGGTTCTGTAAATTCTTACCGGTAGCCATTTATTTTAAGGACGCCAATGAAGGGCCTGCTGAAACTAAAACAACTGAGGGTACTGATGATACTGCAATAGAAGTTGAAAAGCCTATCAATAATACCAATCCTATCTGGGTTAGAAAGCCAGCCGATTTAACGAAGGAGGATTATGAGAATTTTTATAAGGAATTGTATCCTTTTGGAGAAAAGCCTTTATTCTGGATCCATTTAAATGTGGATTATCCATTTAACTTAACAGGTATTTTATACTTCCCTAGAATCAAACAAAGCTATGAAATACAAAAGGACAAAATCCAATTGTATTGCAATCAAGTGTTTGTAACGGATGAGGTAAAAGATATTGTACCAGAGTTCTTAATGTTATTACATGGAGTGATTGATAGTCCAGATATTCCTTTGAATGTAAGTAGAAGTTATTTACAAGGTGATCCGAATGTAAAAAAGATCAATGCGCATATCACTAAAAAAGTAGCTGATAAATTAGAAGAGATTTTCAACAATGACAGAAAAGCCTTTGAAGAAAAATGGGAGAGCCTAGGATTGTTTGTAAAATATGGTATGATCACTGACGATAAATTCCTTGAAAAAGGCAATAAGTTTTTGATTTTAGAAGACGCTGCTGAAGCAGGTAAGTTTTATACTTTAGAGGAATACAAGACAACGACAGAAGCCACTCAAAAAAACAAAGAAGGTAAACAGGTTTTATTGTACACCACTAATCCGGTGCAACAAGATGCTTTCATCCAAGCCGCAGTAGGTAAGGGGTACAAGGTAATCAAATTGGAAACAATGGTAGACGCCGCCTTTATCAATAATGTAGAGATGAAATGGGAAGGTGTTCAATTTGTGAGAGTAGATGCCGATGTGGTAGATAATTTAATTGATAAGCAAGAAAATGTAGATTCAGTTTTATCTAAAGAAGAAGTGGAACAAGCTAAAAAATTATTTGAATTCCAAATTCCAGAAACAACCATTACGGTTGAAGTGAAAGGCCTGAGCCAAGACGTCGCTCCTGTCATTGCTACAAGACCTGAGTTCATGCGTCGTATGAAAGATATGGCTGGTATGAGTGGCGGAGGAATGAATGCATTTTATGCGCAAATGCCAGACGAAGTGCATTTGACAATCAATGGCAATCATCCTATTTATCAAACATTGTTAAAGGAAACGAATACTGATAAACAACAAAAGCAAGCAAGAAATTTAGCCGACTTGGCCTTGTTGTCACAAGGATTATTAAAAGGTGCTGAGTTAACAAGCTTTATCAATCGTTCTGTAGAATTGACGAGTCAAAGCTAAAGACAAACTAAGTTTTAAAGTTTTAGTTAAGGTTGGAATAATCTTTTCTCTAATTAAAACAAGATAAACTTTGAAAAAATAGTATAGATCAACGAGCCCGAATGCATTAATTTGGGCTCGTTGCTTTTAGGTCTATCACTTGCATTTGGATAGATTGTGTTCCCTGCCATTCGTTCAATTGCAATTGAAATACAACATCAAAGGGCTTGCCTGATTTTACAATATCAATTTTGTCTGGCATATTATAACCAATTCCTCTTACACTATTGTTTCCTTGTGTTAGGTTGAAGCTAATATGTGCTTCTTTCACCAATTTTGAATAACCTGTATCTCTTACATTTTTCGCTATAAAAATAGGGCGCATATTGTCTGGCCCAAAAGGTTCCATTTGCGCAATGATTTGAAAAAATTGCATGCTAATTTGATCCAAAGGAAGCAGAGCATTGATAGAGATTTCTGGCACCATCTGGTCGGGTGTGATTCTTTCAGCTACTGCTTTTTCAAACGCTTCTTTAAAGGCTTCCAATTGATCAATATTCAAGGTCATGCCTGCGGCAGCAAAATGTCCACCATACCCTAACAAATATTCACGGCAAGCATGCAAAGCTTCATATAAATTAAAACCTTGCACACTTCTTGCACTCCCCGAAACAATATCGCCATTTTGAGTAAGTACAATGGTAGGCTTATAATGTTTTTCAATCAATCTGCTCGCAACAATACCCACCACGCCTTTATGCCAATGGGGTTGAAATACCACGGTAGATTTTTTATTTAAATGTGCCGGGTCGTTCTCGATTTCAGCGAAGGCTTCTTCAGAAATACTACTATCTGCTTCTCTTCTGTCTAAATTATCTTGTTGTAAAAGGGAGGCCACATCTAAAGCACCTTGATATGCTTTTTCAATAAAAAGTTGCACCGCTTTTTTAGCATCATCCATTCTGCCTGCTGCATTGATTCTTGGAGCAACAGCAAAAACTAAATTGCTAATTCTGATTGGGCTATTTTGTTTTGCTAATGTCAATAAAGCCAATATACCATGACTTGGATTTTCATTCACTTTCTCCAAACCAAAAAAGGCCATCGTTCTATTCTCATCGGTAAGCGGCACAATATCTGCAGCAATGGCTGTTGCGACAAGGTCTATATATTGCAGGTAACTTGAATCGGGTAAATGATAGGTTTTCGCCAATGCGGTAATCAATTTAAAGACCACGCCACATCCACATAATTCTTTATAGGGATAACCGCAATCAATTTGCTTCGCGTTTAAAATGGCTATAGCTGGAGGTAAAACTGGATCAGGTAGATGGTGGTCGCAAATGATAAAATCAATCCCTAACTCTTTTGCGTAGGTGATTAATGCTGTTGATTTAATACCACAATCCACCGATATGATTAAACTTATTCCTGTCGCTTTTGCATGATCGATGCCCATTTTTGATACGCCATATCCTTCTCTGTAACGATGCGGTATATAAAAATCAATCGTCGGGTGAATGTCTTTTAAAAATTGGTATAATGTGGCCACTGAAGTAGTACCATCTACATCATAATCGCCAAAGACCATAATGGATTCATTTTGATCAAAGGCTTTCGTAATTCTTGTGACAGCTTTATCCATGTCTTTCATTAGCCATGGATCATGAAGGTCGCTTAAAGAGGGCCTAAAAAATTGCTTTGCTTTATCAAAGTCTTCAATGCCTCTTTGAACCAATAATTCACATAAAATGGGATGTATTTTAAGTGCAGCCTGAAGCCCAGCCACTTTAGCCGAATTGGCTTCCAATATATTCCAGCGTTTTTCCATTAATATTTTCTATCGGTTGTGTAGCGAACTAATTCTTCTAACGCGTCTCTAGTCATAGATGGAGGGAAACTATGAAGAACAACCAAGGCTTTGTCTCTGTATTCAATCATTTTGTTATGTGCATATTCAATACCACCTAATTGCTTTACATGGTCAATGACGAATTTGACTTTTCGTTTGTCGTTGTTATTATTCTTAACAATATAAACAATCTCCTTTTTTAATGCAGGACTACATTTTTGTAAAATGTGAATTAATGGGAGGGTTAATTTTTTCTCTTTGATATCATTGCCTGTTGGCTTACCAATTAATTCGTCGCCATAGTCAAACAAGTCGTCTTTAATTTGAAAAGCCATCCCTACATATTCCCCAAAATCTTTCATCTTCTGAATCTGTTCAGGCTCTTTTGTGACAGAGGATGCGCCCGCAGCACAACTTGAAGCAAGAAGGCTGGCTGTTTTACCATAAATAATTTCATAGTAAACAGATTCGTCGAAATTTAAATTTCTAGTTTTTTCAATTTGCAATAACTCTCCCTCACTCATTTTTTTAACAGCATCAGAAAGGATGGTTAAAATTTCAAAGTCCTTATTTTCTAAAGAAAGCAATAAGCCTTTTGATAAAAGATAATCGCCCACTAAAACAGCAATTTTATTTTTCCATAATGCATTGATTGAAAAAAAACCTCTTCTTTCTAATGCATCATCCACTACATCATCATGCACTAAAGTTGCAGTATGAAGTAGTTCTACTAAAGAAGCTGCACGATAACTTGCGTCATTAATTTCACCATTGAGTTTAGCAGAAAGCAAAACAAACATAGGTCTCATTTGCTTCCCCTTTCTTTTGACAATATATTGCATGATTCGGTCTAGCAAGGAAACCCTACTTTTAACCGCATCTTTAAAATGTATTTCAAAGCGCTCTAATTCTTTACCAATGACTTTTTTTGCTAATTCCATTTACGGATGCAATTTAACTCGTATTTAGGGAAGCGATGCGTTTTTTTTAGCTTGATTTAAGCAAGCATATTAAAATGGAGTGCACCAAAATTTTGCAAAGAGGATAGCTTTAGATCTGCTACAGCCCAATGCTCTTGTTTGAGTGCATCCGCAGCTGGCACAACCACGCAGGTCATCCTTGCTGCTTTGGCCGCTATCATGCCATAAAATGAATCCTCGAAACAGATACAAGCTAACGGCGAGATATGCAAGGCAGTCGCACAATCTAAGTATACTTGAGGATGCGGTTTTGCATAAGGCAGGTTTTGCGCTGAGCAACTTGCATGAATCAAACTGCGAATTCCAAGCTTATCTTTTACCCATTCAATTAAGGCAGTAGGAGAGGATGTGGCAAGTCCTATTTTAAATTCTTTTTCTAAGAAAAATTGAAAGATATGTTCTACGCCTGGCATCAAGGTTGCTTCCTGATCGATATACAATAAAGCTTGATCTACCACTCTCTGCTCTGCTCTAGCATATTCAGTAGATGGGATTTTATACTCATGTAACCAATGCGCAACAAATTCTTTTGATCTAAGTCCAGTGGTTGTGGCATATTGTGCTTCTGTTAAACTGATGCCGTATTGTCTAAAGATTTCATTGGCTGCTTTGTTCCAAAGCGGCTCACTATTGATTAATAATCCATCAATATCAAATATAACAGCAGTCTTTTTCATTGTTTAAAGATACATATTGTTGATTAAACAGTGCAAGTCTATTATGAGATTATGTAGTATATTGCGAATCAAATCAGTAATTTAAACATGCGTTTATTAGATTATTTAAAGCAAATAAGAATTTTTCGTTCCATTATTTATGGAGTCGTAGGATTGTTTACCTATCCTGGGCTTGCTTTATTTAATCAAATGAAGATTGAGGGTACTGAGTATCTAGAAGACTTGCCCAAGCAGAATGTACTTTTTGTGAGCAACCACCAAACCTATTTTGCGGACGTGATTACTTTTGTGCATATTTTTTGTGCAGTTAAATGGAGAAAGTTCAATCGTTTAGGTATTCCTTACTATTTGTTGAATCCATTTACCAATGTCTTCTTCATTGCAGCAGAAGAAACGATGAATGACAATTGGATTTCAAAATTATTTAAATTAGGTGGGGCACTTACAGTGAAGCGAACTTGGAGGGCAGAAGGGAAGGATGTGGAAAGACAAAGAGATGTAGTAGACACACAAAAAATTGACAAAGCATTAGCACATAGTTGGGTGATTACTTTTCCGCAAGGCACAACAAAACCTTTTGCTCCAGGCAGAAAAGGGACTGCGCATATTATTAAGAACAATCATCCGATAGTGATTCCTGTGGTGATCAATGGATTTTGGCGCGCTTTTACAAAAAAAGGGCTCACCTATAAAAAAGTAGGAACGGCACTAACTATAAGATTCAAAGCGCCTTTAGTCATTGATTATTCGGCTTCTGTCGAGGAAATTTTAGATCAAGTAATGGACGCAATTGAACAAAGTAAAGATTACATGCTCAAAGGGAAGCATCATGCTATGTAACTGCTTGAAAAATAATTTGTAAATAAGTATAACAGATTAGTCGTCTTCTTCTTTAATAAACAATGCCTTTAATTCAGTAGCATCATCGGGTTTCATCTTTCCTGCAAGGATCAAACGCAATTGTCTTCTTCTTAATGCACTTGCAAAATACTTTTTCTCCTCTTCGGTTTCTGCAATAATTTCCGGCACTTTAATAGGCTGCTTTTTTTCATCTAAAGCAACAAAAGTAAAATAGGCCTCGTTGCTTAAAACCCTTGTTTGTGCAATGATATTTTGATTCCAAACTTTTAAATGAATCTCCATCGATGTGGTAAAAGCTCTTGTCACTTTGGCTTCTATACAAATAACATTCCCTAATTTAATAGGCGTTTTAAAACTAATATTGTCCACCGATGCCGTCATGGCCGAGGAGTTACAATGTTTTGCTGCAGATAGGTAAGCGGCAATATCCATCCAGTACATGAGTTTCCCACCCATTAAGTCACCATGGGTATTGGTGTCATTGGGTAAAACCAATTCGTTCATTGTCGTGTAAGAGGCTGATGCGGTTTTTGCTTCCATAATTTCATTTAGTTTAAAATCCATCACGAAGGTACAACTATCCGCTTTACAAGATCCTTAGATGGTACAAGATTCCAAATTGCGTAAATAGGCTGGATCTACATCGGCGCCAATGCCAGGTTGTTCGCCAATACTCAAGTGCATGCCATTGAATTGAACGCCTCCAATGACAGGGTCAATTGTGTGCCCAATTAAACAAGTGTCCATATCATAAAAATGCACATTGTCCATGGCCATGGCAAAATGCATTTTAGCACTCAATGCCACCCTGCTTTCTAGCATACCTCCCATCATACAAGGAATCTGGTTGGCTTTTGCTAGGTCATGAATTTTGATTGCTTCCTGTATGCCTCCACTTTTAGAAAATTTAATATTGATAGAATGACAGGCTTTATTGGCAATGAGTTTTCGGGCGTCATGATGCGTAAACACCGATTCATCTGCCATAATTTTTACTGGTGAATTCGCGCATAGTTCTGGCAAATAATCATCATAATATTTATGCATGGGTTGCTCGCAGAATTCAATTGAAAAAGGGGCTAGTTGCGTAAGCACTTCCAATGCAGCCTCTTTAGCCCATCCCTGATTGGCGTCAATTCTAATTTTTATCTCTGGTCCAATGGCTGCTCTAATTTGTCTAATGCGCTCCACATCATCCTTTGGGGTTTTTCCTAATTTTACTTTAATCATGCACACCCCTTTCTCTACAAATTCAATGGCCTGTGCTGCCATGTCTTCGGGCTTTCCTATACCGATGGTTAAGTCTGATTCAATTGGTTTTTGCTGCCCTCCTAAAAATAGATAAAGGGGTTGATTGGCGGCTTTCGCAGCAATATCATACAATGCTAAATCAAAAGCGCTCTTGGCGGTATTATTTCCGGCAATCACAAGGTCTAGTTCTTTCATTCTTTGTGGGATATCCAATGGGTCTTTCCCTTTCCAAAACTGTGCAAAATCTTTAGCATTGTTGTAGCAACTTAATTGTGTTTCTCCTACAATCATTGGGAAGGCAGAACATTCTCCAATACCAACTATGCCTTGGTCTGTTTTAATTTGAATCAATACATTTTGTGCATATTCCATAGTCCCTGTCGCAATGGTGAAAGGGATCATGGGGATTTTAAATTGGTAAATGGTCGTTTCTATGATTTTCATAATGGGTATAAATATACTTATTTTGAACAATTTCAATCAACTGATTGTTATCTTAAAAATCAAATGACATGGAAGGTTTAAAGCAAAAGAAAGTATTGTTATTGGGCGCAACAGGAGGCATTGGTGCACAATTAGCTAGTTTATTACATGGTAGTGGTGCACAACTTTGGTTGGCGGGCAGGGATGCCAATAAACTCAATCAATTGGCTTCAGATTTAAGTTTGAGCTCGGATAGATTTTTTCAAGTAGACCTTGCGGACGCTAATGCAGTTTTACAGTTCACCAATCAATTAAGGACATTAGATTTTGCATTTGATATTTTTATCAATGCAGCAGGGATAGGCATCATCAAATCATTCGATAAATTGACGACAGCAGAAATGCAAACCTCTTTTCAAGTCAATACCCTGAGTAGTTTTGAAACCATTCAAGCAATTTTACCTAAGATGATGGAGTTAAAAAAAGGTTTGATCATTAATATCCCAGGTATTTTAGGTAAAGTACCAATGGCTGGTGCCGCAGCTTATTGTGCAAGTAAATATGCATTGGTTGGAATGATGCATTCTTTAAGAGAAGAATTAAAACGAACAGAAATCAGAATTACACAATTGTATTTAGGTGGTGTGGATTCTCCATTCTGGGATACCATAGATTTAAGAGTGCAAAGAGACAAGATGGTGGTAGCAGAAGAAGCAGCCAGGGCCATCTGGTTTTTATGTCAACAACCAAGTTCTGGTGTGGTAAGTGAAATGGTGTTACAACCCTTTAATCACCAAGCCATATAAACTTTGAAAACTAGCAAATAGTCCCGATATTTGCGATACGAATGAATGTTAGCATGAATCTATCTTTAAATAATACACAGAACGCTTTTGCGTACAAGTCGAATGCAGATTTAAATAAAGCCAAGTGGCTTTTTACTGTGATACAAAATCCTTGGATTGTATCCTTAGGCACTCGATTGACACCCATGATAATGAAGTCTGGATTGCCTATTAATGGATTAATTCGTAGTACTATTTTCAACCAATTTGTTGGAGGAGAAACCTTATCGGAATCGGCAAGAGTGACTAAAATGCTGGGATCGTATGGCGTGGAAGTCATCTTAGATTATGGCGTAGAAGCTAAAGAGGGTGATGATAGTTTTGATGCAGTAACAGCACAATTTATTGCTGCAATTGAATTTGCAGCAACACAAGATAATGTGCCTTTTGTAAGTGTTAAATTAACTGGCTTATCTAGCATGCATTTGCTAGAACGACTAAATGAAGCACCAAGATTAAGGAGTGGCATACATGATAGCGAATCGGATGATGCTGCTTGGAATAGGCTTAAAGAAAGAATGTATGCCATTTGTGATGTTGCAGCTACACATGGCATTGGTATTTTAATTGATGCCGAAGAAACATGGATTCAAGACCCGATTGATCGTCTAGCGATTGAGTTAATGGGCGTGTACAATAAAGAAAAAGTAATTGTTTACAATACCTATCAATTGTACAGATCGGATCGTTTACACTTTTTAAAGATTTCTCATAAAATAGCAACAGAAGGTAATTTTATATTAGGCGCAAAATTGGTACGGGGTGCTTATATGGAAAAAGAAAGAGCAAGAGCGGAAGCAATGGGCTATCCATCACCGATTCAAAAAGACAAGTCTGCAACTGATGCTGATTTTGATGCTGCCGTTGTATTTTGTTTAGCACATCTAGATCAAATTGGTTTAATCTTGGCATCTCATAATGAGGCGAGTAATTTGAAATGCGCTCAAATGATGCAGGATAAAGGCTTGCCTAATAACCATCCACATATTCACTTTTCTCAGCTCTATGGTATGAGTGATCATATTAGTTTTAATATGGCATCGGAAGGCTATAAAGTAAGTAAATATTTGCCATTTGGTCCTTTGCAAGATGTTGTTCCATATTTAATGCGCAGGGCACAAGAAAATTCAAGCGTGAACGGCCAAACGAACAGAGAATTACTATTGATCAGGCAGGAAATTGCCAGAAGAAAAGCAAAATAATCTACTAATTTACGCCCCAAGTTGTAAATTGCAGCATGCAACAATATTTACAATTAGTCCAACATATTATTGATCATGGGACCGAGAAAACAGATCGTACAGGTACAGGTACTAAAAGCTGTTTTGGCTATCAAATGCGTTTTAATTTAGCCGAAGGTTTTCCTTTAGTGACGACCAAGAAATTACATTTAAAAAGTATCATCCATGAATTGCTATGGTTTTTAAAAGGAGATACAAATATCCAATACTTGAAAGACCATGGTGTTCGTATTTGGGATGAGTGGGCAGATGCAAACGGGGATCTAGGACCAGTGTATGGTAAGCAATGGAGAAGCTGGGAAGCACCTAATGGTGTTGTGATTGATCAAATCACAGAATTGATTGAACAAATTAAAAAAACACCAGATAGTAGAAGATTGATAGTGAGTGCTTGGAATGTTGGAGACTTATCAAAGATGGCGTTGATGCCTTGTCACAATATGTTTCAGTTTTATGTAGCCGATGGTAAATTAAGTTGTCAACTATACCAAAGAAGTGCGGATGTGTTTTTGGGTGTTCCTTTTAATATCGCTTCTTATGCTTTATTAACAATGATGATTGCACAGGTGTGTGATTTAGAATATGGTGATTTTGTGCATAGCTTCGGGGATGTACATTTATACAATAACCATATGGAGCAAGCGAATTTGCAATTAAGTAGAAAGCCTTTTTCACTTCCAACTATGAAAATCAACCCAACAGTTAAAGACATTTTTGCTTTCCAGTATGAAGATTTTACTTTAGAAAATTACGAATGTCATCCGGGTATAAAAGCCCCTGTGGCAGTTTAATCAAAACCTTATGAAAGTATCCTTAGTTGTTGCAGCATCCGATAACCATATGATTGGCAAAGACAATCAATTGCTTTGGCATCTACCTAAGGATATGAAATTTTTTAAAGACACGACTTGGGCCATGCCGGTGATTATGGGTAGAAAAACTTTTGAATCATTAGGTCAAAGAGTTTTGCCAGGCAGGTTGAATATCATTTTAACAAAACAAACTGGCCTTTCCTATGATCAAACAGAGGTCGTTGGGTCTATGTCAGAAGCCATCCAACTTGCCAAACGCGAACAATATGCCGAAGTCTTTGTGATTGGTGGTGGTCAAATTTATCAAGAGGCAATGGCAATAGCAGATACCATTTATATGACTAGGGTGCATACACAAATAGAGGGAGATACTTTATTTCCAACGATGGATGACCAATGGTCCTTGGAGTATAGTTATCCAAATGCAGCAGATGCAAAACATGCTTATGCATTTGACTTTGAATGTTGGAAAAGAAAATAAATGCGTTATTCTACTCAAACCATTTTACTTAAATACCTTCGATATTACTGGGTAGCCGCGAATTCAAAAGGGCATGGAATTCATTCTCCTTTTGTGTACCAGTTCATTCGAAATACATTGAATGCAACAAGTTCATTAAATGAAATTGTAAATAGATCGCCTTCTGTAACTAAAATTCTTCAAGAAATTGAAGCTGTAAGTGCAAATAAACTTGCGCCAAAAATTATTTTACTCATTGCAAGATTGATACAAAGCTTGAATCCTTTAACTATTTCTGTGACGGGGAGCAATAAGCAATTTGTAGCTGAAAATGCAATGCATGTAAATCAAAGGGTTGAATCAATAGATTTCGCATTGATAGGAGAAGGACAGGATTTAGCCACAATACTTCTTAATGCAAATAAATTAATAGACAAGATGCATTCGAATTCCTGTATGATTATGAATGGGATACATACGGATTCAAATATGGAAGCAGCATGGGATCAATTAAAAAAACATGATCGTATTAGATTGTCAATCGATTTGTTTAAGATAGGTATCCTATTTTGCAGACAAGAACAAAAAGAGCAAGAATATTTTATTATTCGTTATTAATACAAATCATTGTTACCAGAAAATTTCATAGCATCCCTAGCAGGTCTTCCTGGATTTGACAAAGCCACATTTGTGGAGACCCATCAGGTTCCAGCAGATTTTACTGCGGTTAGAATGAATCAATATAAACCATTCGATCATGCAGTACATCCATTTATGCAGTCTATGACGGCTGTGGATTGGTGCCAAGATGGATATTATTTATCAGGTCGACCAAGTTTTGTACTAGACCCTTTATGGCATGCTGGCGCCTATTATGTGCAAGAGGCAAGCAGTATGTTCTTACATACCATCATTCGTCAATTAGCAGATACAGAAAAATATTATAAAGTTTTAGACCTTTGTGCAGCACCTGGTGGAAAAACAACTTTGTTGGCTAATTATTTCAAAAAGGGATTGGTGGTAGCCAATGAAACGATTAAATCAAGAAATGCGATACTTGAAGAAAACTGTATTCGCTGGGGGAGCGATCATGTTGTAGTGACACAAAATGATCCAAGTCATTTTAAAGCCCTTCCTAATTTTTTTGATTTCATTGTTGCAGATGCGCCATGTAGTGGCAGTGGGATGTTCAGGAAAGATCCCCAAGCAATCAAAGAATGGAGTGAAGAAAATGTATTGCATTGTAGTCAAAGACAAATTCGTATAATAGAAGAAAGCATTTCGGCATTACAGGAAGGAGGATATTATATTTATTCTACCTGTTCTTATTCATTTGAAGAGGATGAAAAGATTATGGATTATATTGCTTCATTGGATGGCATGACATCTGTATCCATTCAATTGCCATCCTCGTCTAAAATTGTATCTACCTATAGTCCTCAACATCAAGCACAAGGTTTTAGGTTTTATCCTGATAAAATTAAAGGTGAAGGATTTTTTATTGCCGTTTTTCAAAAACAAAAAGCGGATTATACCAGTCAATTTTCTACGGCTTTTCAATTCGCTTTATTGCCCAAAAAAGAAGCCGCTAATTTAGCTGGAATTTATACATTGCCAGAACAGTTTATGTGCATTCAACATGCAGAAGAGTTGATTGCATTGCCATTGCATTGTTATGCGGATTTACAAACAATAAGAGCCCATTTGTATGTCAAGAAAATGGGGATGCGTATTGGTGTACTTAAAGGTGCCGACTTAGTCCCTGCCCATGACTTGGCCATGAGTCAATGGACTACAATGCCCTATGAAAATATCGAGGTGGAGCTTTCTGATGCCCTGCAATTTCTAAGAAGAGCCGATTTCCAGCTGAATGGTCCCAAGGGTTGGCATAGCATTAGTTATATGAAATGCCGTTTAGGATGGGTTAAAATACTACCCAACAGATTAAATAATTATTATCCAAATACTTGGAGAATATTGAATTATTGATTGTTATAAATTACATATTAGTTTAATAAGTAATTTTATATCTTTTTTTGCATTTAGATTTTGTAAATTTGTCCTCCTTGAAGAAGTACGTTTTATACCTGATTCTAGCTTTTGGTCTATTCAGCCAAACGGATGCCATAGGGGCAAAGGGTAAAGCTGTGGCTAAAAAAGGACAGACCACTAAAAAGTCAACAACCAAAAAGAAGCCGACTAGCAAATCTTCTAAGTCCAAAAAAGGAAGCAAAAAGAAATCTAGCAAATATTCGAAATCTAAAAAGAAAAGTTCAAAATCAAAGAAATCGGTGGCTAAAGTGGCACCTGTTGTTAGAACAGCTCAATGGCAAATGATTGCTCAAAATAAAGAGCAATCAAGAATTAAAGATAGTGTTCAGAAAACGAATTTAGTAAAAGTAAGTTCGGTGGCGAATGAAGGTTATTTTGCTAGCTTTTTCTCCAATCAAAAAAAAGCGGCTACTTTTCAAACTTTAAACGGAACTGCTGCGGTATTTAAAAGCATGAGTGGTTGGCAGGATAACAAATTTTATATTTTAACCAATGAATTGCCAGTAGGCACTATTGTTAGAATTACCACTTCTGATTTTAAAAGCGTTTGTGCTAAAGTAATCAATGCATTACCAGAAGTGGGTAATGCAATTCAGTATCGTTTGAATGATGCTGCTGCTGCTATTTTAGGTGTGACCAATAAGACCTTTCAAGTGTCTGTAACTTACTAATCATTTTCAATAATCATTATGAAATTAAAATCTATTTGTAGTTTGTTTTTTTTAACAACTACCATATGGAGTTGTGCTCAAAACAATCCAAATAAATCATCCATTGAATTAACCATCAGTACCACAGCGTTTAGTGCTGCAGTAACGCAACCAGGTGCACAAATTTTAGATGTGCGTACTGCAGGCGAATACCAGTCTGGTCATATTGCCAATGCATTACAAGCAAATTGGTTAGACCCTAAAGAGTTTAAAAACAGAACGCAGCATTTAGATAAGTCAAAAATGATTTATATCTATTGTCAATCTGGAGGTCGCAGCGCTTCTGCACAAGCTGCTTTGATGGAAGCTGGCTTTAAAGTAGTCAATCTAGAAGGGGGGATGAGCAATTGGCGTATGCAGCAAATGCCGGTTGAAGGTGTTGGCAATGCCGTTCAAATGCGTGTGGTAGACTTTGAAAAAGTATTACAATCCAATCAGTATGTCTTAGTGGATATTGGTGCTGTATGGTGTCCACCTTGTAGAAAAATGCAACCTGTGATGGATGCATTAAAACAAACACATCCTAAACCATTTTATTTTTTAGCAGTAGATGGTGGCCAAGATATAGATGTAATGAAATCGGTAAAGGCAGATGATCTCCCAACTTTTATTTTGTATAAAAATGGCGTAGAAGTTTGGAGAAAAGTGGGCGTTACGCCAAAGGATGATTTTGTAAAAGCGTTTGCATTATAATTATGGCTTGATCATTGCTTGTTCATAAAGCATATTCAATCAACCAATCATTTTTTAGTCTATTTTTTTATAGCCTCTCAAAAAGTCTGCTATAGGCATTCTTTTTTTTCCTTCCCATTGAACATCGTTCAATTGAATGTAACCATCACTGCATGCAAATCTTGCATAAGTCTTTCCATCGGTCACAAAGCTGCCAATGGGTTCCTTTGGATTTTCATGGATAATACTAGTGCTAAATAATTTAACAATCTTACCATCCACTTTAGTTAATGCACCAGGGAAGGGAGCGAGTCCTCTGATTAAATTATGAATTTGATCAACAGATTGCTGCCAATTGATTTCGCAATCCTTTGTGAATATTTTTGGGGCATGTAAACTAGCCAGTGCCTCTTCTTGAGGTTTGGATTGAATCGTACCTGCTATCAATCCATGTAATGTAGTCACAAGTGTTTGTGCTCCAACTTCCATCATCGTATCATGTAATTCGCCTGCAGTCATATCGGAGGTGATAGGAATCCGTTCTTGTAATAGAATGTCTCCAGTATCAATGGCATGTTGCAATCTGAATGTCGTCACACCGGTTTCTTTTTCTCCATTGATGATAGCCCAATTGATTGGGGCAGCACCTCGGTATTTAGGAAGTAAAGAGCCATGTACATTGAGGGTGCCCATTGGCGGGAAAGACCAAATAGATTCCGGTAACATTCTAAATGCGACCACAATTTGAATATCTGGTTGCCATGCTTGAATCTGGGCAAAAAATTCGGGTGATTTTAATTTTTCTGGTTGTGCTATTGGCAAGTGATGTTCAAGCGCAAATTGTTTCACTGCACTTTGCTGTAATTGCATGCCTCTTCCTGCCGGTTTATCGGGTGAGGTGACTACACCTACCACATTCATTTTGGCATCTATTAGGGCCTTTAAGGAGGCGACAGCAAAAGCAGGCGTTCCCATAAAGACGATTTTTGGACTGGCATTCATCTTGTAAAGTTAATTAGAATTTACTACTTTTGCCCTTTGCACCCTAAGTGCTTTATTTAAAAAAAATCAATATGCAACAAGTAAAAAATGGGGATACCATTCAAGTGCATTACCACGGTAAATTAACGTCTGGTGAAACATTTGACTCATCTGAAGGAAGAGCCCCGCTAGAGTTCGAAGTTGGATCTGGCATGGTCATCCCTGGTTTTGATAATGGCGTTTTAGACATGACAGTTGGAGAAAAGAAAACAATTCATATTCCATTTATGGAGGCATATGGTCCTAAACAACCAGAAATGATTGTGGAATTTCCAAAAACACAGTTTCCTGCAGATTTAAATCCTGAAATTGGTATGGCATTAACTATGAATAATGGTCAAGGTCAACAATTTCAAGTTATTGTGGTAGAAGTGAAAGAGGAAGTGGTTGTATTAGACGCGAACCATAGTCTTGCTGGTCAAGATTTAACATTTGATCTTGAATTAGTTGGTATCACACCAAAGTCTACCATCATCATGCCTTAATATTAGGTTAAAGATTTTTAAAAAAAGGCATTCCGATGATTCGGGATGCCTTTTTTAATACCTTCACCCAGCAAAATTTTATGTATGGAATGGAATGCGTTTGGGGTGGCGGAAAGGTTGATGCGTTATGTGCAAATAGACACTCAAAGTGATCCGAATAGTGTCGGCTTCCCTTCTACCGAGAAGCAAAAGGATTTGTCAAGATTATTGTTGCAAGAGTTACTAGCCATAGGTTTGAAGGATGCTAACATGGATGCCAATGGGTATGTGATGGCCACGATTCCAGCAACCATTGAACCAGCGCATTTAGCAGCTTTGAAATTACCAGTGATTTGTTTTTGTGCACACGTAGACACAGCACCTGATTGCAGTGGCACCGATGTAAAACCAATTTTGCACAAACAATACAATGGCGCACCAATTGTACTTCCAGATGATCTAACTCAAATTATTACGGTAGAAAAATATCCTTATTTAAAAAATTTCATAGGGAAGGATATTATTACAGCAAGTGGCAAAACCTTATTAGGGGCGGATGATAAAGCAGGTGTAGCAATTCTAGTAAGTTTAGCTGCTTATTTAATGGAACATCCCTCCATCCAACATGGTCCTATTAAAATATTATTTACGCCCGATGAAGAAGTGGGTAGGGGCGCAGATTTCATTGATTTTAAAAAATTGAATGCTGATTTTGGATACACATTAGATGGTGGTGCGTTGGGCTGCTTTGAAATGGAAAGTTTTAGCGCGGATCAACTGGTGTTAACAATAGATGGCGTGATGGCGCACCCTGGATCAGCTAAAGGCGTGATGCAAAACGCCATTAAAATTGCTGCAGATATAATTGCTGCTTTGCCTAGAGACCAATGGTGTCCAGAACATACAGAAGGAAAGGCAGGCTTTGTGCATCCTACAAATATCCAAGGAGGAGCAGAACAAATACAAATTGAATTTTTAATTCGTGATTTTGACACAGCCAATCTGGCGATTTACGAGCAAAGGATATTGGATATTGCTGAAGCTGTGATTCGTCAAAATCCAAATTACAATCAAGCTGCAGTCCAGATTCAAGTGAAGCAGCAATACCGAAATATGAAAGAGGTGATTGATCAACATCCGCAGATGGTTGAATTGGCTTTTGCAGCCTATCAAAGAGCGGGCATCACACCAATCATAGAGCCAATTCGTGGGGGAACGGATGGGAGTAGGATGAGTTTTATGGGACTACCCACTGCCAATATCTTTACCGGCATGCAAGCTATTCATAGTAAGCAAGAATGGATAGGTGTTTCAGATATGCAACAAGCAGTACAAGTATTAGCCTATATGGTAGAAATAAATTAACTTTAAATATAAATTTAAACTGTATGTTGTTTTTGTTACAAGTGGCGGATACTAAAATTTCTTTATTTAGTTTATTAGGGAAAGGCGGATGGATTATGTATCCATTGTATGCCTTGTTGGTCATTGCCATCTATGTGTTCATAGAAAGATTTTTAGCCATCAAAAAAGCAGGACAGTCAGATCCTCAGTTTATGAAAATGATTAAAGATCATATTTTGTCTGGCAATATTGCTGCAGCAAAAGCACTTGCTAAAAACACAACAAATCCAGTTGCCAATATGATAGAGAAGGGCATCATGCGAATTGGTAAGCCAATTGATGCGATTGAAAAAAGTATGGAGAATGTAGGTAAATTAGAAATGTATTCTATGGAGCGCAATTTGAATATCCTATCATTGGTTTCTGGTATTGCGCCTATGTTTGGATTTTTAGGAACCATCATTGGCATGGTGCAATTATTTTATGGCATTGCATCTACTGGTGAATATACTTTAAACACCATTGCTGGCGGTATCTATACAAAAATGATTACCTCTGCAACAGGTTTAATCATTGGGTTAATTGCTTATGTTGGACATAATTTTTTATCGACTCAAATAGATAAGACGGCGAATAAAATGGAAAGAGCTAGTGCAGATTTTTTAGATATTTTACAAGAACCAACACAAGCTTAATACACCTGCTATGAATCTTAGAAATCGATTAAGACATCATCCAGAAGTGCATACAGGTGCGTTGAATGACATCTTGTTTATATTATTATTGTTCTTTTTGATTGTATCCACTTTAGCGAATCCTAATGTCATTAAAGTATCTAATCCTAAAGCTGCTAGTGACACCAAGGCGAAACAAACTGTGGTGGTGACCATTGATAAAGATCAAAAATTATTTATTGGGTCATCTCCAGTTAGTTTAGATGCCTTATCAAGTCAATTACAAATTTTCTTAGCTAAAGAAACGGATAAGCCTTCTGTAGTCATCAATGGAGATAGTGTAGCAAATTTAGGCGTAACAATACAAGTGATGCAAATTATCAAAGCACTTGGCGCAACTCCAGTTGTCGCTGTGGATCCTTCGCATTAAAATCCATTTAATTAATATTTCTACAAGCTCAGTTTATCTTGGCTTCAAACTTGCACGGATCATTCTGTCTTTTTCAAATAGGTCAGCCCTTAATTCGGCATGAAAATGCATTTCGTCTAAGAGTGCTATCATGGCATCTCCTTGATCATAATGAATTTCAAAAAACAATTGACCATTTGAACTTAAATGCAATTTTGCAAGTCTTGCAATTGCTTTATAAAATACCAAAGGATCTTCGTCAGGAACAAATAAGGCGATATTAGGTTCATGATCTGTTACTTGCAATTCCATATTTTTCATTTCCTGCATTGGAATATAAGGGGGGTTGCTTACAATCACATCGTATTGATCTGGTAAAAAAGCGGTATTCAAAATATCCAAACAAGTAAATTCAATAGCTGCTTTTTGAGCTTCGGCATTCGCTTCAGCAATTTTTAAGGCACCAGTGCTGATATCTATTGCGGATACAATTGCTTCGGGCAATGCTTTTTTTAATGCAATCGCAATACAACCAGAACCAGTCCCAATATCTAGAATGCGCAATGATTTTCCTTTGATGGCTGCATATTCTATCACCCAGTCTACTAATTCTTCTGTCTCTGGTCGGGGAATCAATACTTGCTCGTTAACAGTATAAGGCTCGCCCATAAACCAAGCTTTACCTGTGATGTATTGAATTGGTCGTCCTGATAATAGTTCATTGGCTGCAGTTTCAAAATCCAGTACCTGTTCTGCTGAAATCGTATTGTCCTTGTTGACAACTTGTTGCACTTGATCCCAGCCTGTGACATGTTCAATTAAAATAGAAAGTATTGGATTAAGCTCTACACTTTCATATTGACCCTCTAACTGTTTTTTCAAGGCTTGCTTGATCTCGTTTAAACGCATACTGCAATGTTACAAATGATTCATCATTATAAACTAGCTTTGCCTAAATTAGCCCTATTATTTTTAAATGGATCCATTTTACTATTATACAATCGAACAGCCTTCTATGGCAGAATTTAAAGATAGGGGTAGTAAATTTCTGGCGTTTGCCTATCCTGCTAAAGATATTGATACTTGTAAAAAGCTATTAGCGCAACTTAAAAAAGAACATGGCAAAGCAGTGCACCATTGCTTAGCGTATCGACTAGGGGTGGATGGTTTAACTTTTAGGGTGAGTGATGATGGAGAACCCGCTGGATCTGCAGGCAGGCCCATATTGGGCCAAATTGATAGCAAAGAATTAACCAATGTAATGGTGGTGGTGGTTCGTTATTTTGGAGGCACTTTATTGGGGATACCTGGCCTGATCAACGCTTATAAAACAGCAACTGCTTTGGCTTTACAACTTTCACCTATTATAAAAAAACCCATAGAAATCCCCTACGAACTTAATTTTGACTACCATCAAATGAATGAAGTGATGGTGTTGATAAAACATTACAATTGTTCCGTGGTGGAGCAAACTGCACAATTATTTATACAGCTTCATATAGGGATACCCAAAAACAGATTGGATGAAGTACTTGAAAAGCTAGAAGCCTTAAGAGATGTCACCATTAAGACGACGCTAAAGCTGGACTAGTTTATTTCTGGTAGCTATAAAACCCTTCCCCCGTTTTGATACCAAGTTTCCCTTCTGCTACCATTTTAGTTAATAAAGCAGCTGGCTTGTATTTGCTATTTTGAAAACCATCCTCCATGATTTCTAAAATATTCTTACAAACATCAAGGCCTATATAGTCTGCTAATTGCAAGGGGCCCATTGGATGCGCCATCCCTAATTTCATAATCTGATCGATTGTTGCTGCGTCACTAATGCCTTCTTCAAAAGCCAATATCGCTTCGTTGATCATTGGCATTAGAATTCTATTGGCAATGAATCCTGGCGCATCTTTGACAACACATGGAATCTTACCAATTTGCGTTGTTAAAGCGACAATGGTTTCAGTCACTGTTAAACTTGTAGCTGTGCCATTGATAATTTCTACCAATTTCATTACTGGAACAGGATTCATAAAATGCATACCAATCACATTGCCTGGCTTTTGAGTTGCATTGGCTAATTGAGTGATAGAAATAGAAGAGGTATTGGTTGCTAAAATACAAGAAGGATTCGTATGCTGGTCCATCTCTGAAAAAATAGCGAGTTTGATTTTGATATTTTCTGTAGCTGCTTCAATCACTAAGTCGCGGTCTTGCACACCTTTTTTAAGGTTGGTGAAACAAGTAATTAGTCCAAGCGTATTTTGCTTGTCTTCTTCATTGATGATTGATTTTGCTACTTGACGATCTAAATTTTTTGAAATTGTTTGCAAAGCTTTATCAAGTGCTGCTGACTGCGTATCTATTATATTAACTTCAAAACCATTTTGCGCAAATACATGTGCAATACCATTTCCCATTGTACCTGCGCCAATTACTGCAATCTTTTTCATCTATTTATTTTTTGATTTATAATCACCGCGTTTCCATGAATTAATAAAGCTCCTCCAAGCACTAGGATTTAGAATATTCATAGGAGGTAATTGTCCTGAATAATAATATTTGGAAGCTTGGTTTTGCAAAGCGGCACCTACTGCTTCCTTGCCATCTCTTGGTAAGCTAGATAAAATGATTCTTTTTTGTGCAGGGCTGGTATTTTTCCTGGCAGTTTCAAAAAGATCATCGTCTACTTTAGAATTAACAAAGTCTCTTTCAAATTGCGCGCGAGTAGGTCTTGGTTTTAAAATAGTTGCTGGTAAAAAATTGGTATCGTTGACCATTAATTGAATGACACTGTATTCATTACCTACTAAATTTTGAGGAATAAGGATACTTCGGTTTTTAAATCCAACGCAACTAAAGGTGATCGTTTCTCCTTTATTGACTGCAATAGAAAAAACACCATCGTTATTGGTGATGGTACCTCTTCCTTTTTTATTCACTACAATACTAGCCAATGGAATTGCTTTTAAGCTATCTGCAGTCATCACAACGCCATATAGCTGAACAACAGAGTCTCTGTAAAGGTCTACTGTCTGTGCATTTAACTGCGATGACAGCATTATTAATAAAACCAATAATGGTAGGACCAGTTTCTTTTTCATGTAGCTGCAAATTTAGGCCTCAATGTTCAGAAATCGAGTACTTTTTTTGTTTCGAAATGGGTAGTTTTTTTCATATATAGGCTATTTTAAACCTTTTAAAAGGGCAAAATAAGCGCTATGAACGTTAACTTTGCCGGGATTAAATATTTTAACAAAAACTTTCATAATGACAACGGAGGAAATACTAAAAGCATTGAGTAATGTGCAAGAGCCGGACCTTGGTAAAGACTTGGTGACTTTGAATATGATACAAGATCTAAAAGTGGAAGGGGATGCGGTTAGCTTTACGATTGTATTAACCACGCCAGCTTGTCCAATGAAAGATTTGATGAAGAATGCTTCTGAAAATGCCATTAAATTATTGGTGAATCCAAAAGCACAGGTGCAAGTCAATTTCACATCTAATACCACTTCCTTAAGAAAAGACGAGCAGTCTGTTTTGGCTAAAGTTAAAAATATCATAGCAGTAGTGAGTGGGAAAGGTGGTGTAGGTAAAAGCACAGTTGCTGCTAACCTTGCATTGGCCTTAGCGGAAGGCGGAGCAAAAGTAGGTCTAATGGATGCAGATATTTATGGACCAAGTGTACCCATCATGTTTGGTGTGAGAGGTCAACGTCCAATGATGAAAGACGAAGCAGGAAAAGGAGTGATTATACCTTTAGAACAATATGGCATTAAAATAATGAGTATTGGATTATTGGTGGATGAAAAAGATGCTGTGGTTTGGAGAGGACCGATGGCAAGTAGTGCCATTCGTCAATTCATTACCGATGTGGATTGGGGTGAGCTGGACTACCTTGTGATTGACATGCCACCAGGCACCGGGGATATTCACTTAACGATCATGCAAACGGTTCCTGTGACAGGTGTGGTGATTGTTACAACGCCGCAACAAGTGGCTTTGGCCGATGCGAAAAAAGCGATTGCCATGTTTGGTCAAGCAAATGTCAATGTGCCAATTATTGGCTTGGTCGAAAACATGGCCTATTTCACGCCTGCCGAATTACCTGACAATAAATATTACTTATTTGGAAAAGAAGGGGGGCTTAAATTGGCTTCGGAATATGACCTATCCTTTTTGGGACAAATTCCTTTGGTGCAAAGTATTAGAGAAGGCGGAGATGAGGGGGTTCCTGCAATGGTTGGATCAGATACTGTATCCAAAGATGCTTTTAGGACTTTTGTAGGCAACGCAGTAAGACAAATCGCAATTAGAAATGCAAATCTTCCTAGAACAGCAACAATTACAGTAGCACCATAATGGAAAAGAAAATCATCATTGCAATAGACGGCTTTTCATCATGTGGTAAAAGCACCCTTGCCAAAGCCATGGCAAAAGCATTGGAATATGTTTTTGTTGACACTGGTGCCATGTATAGAGCCATTGCATTGTATTTTTTAAGGAATAATATACCATTCAATGATACAGCTTCCATTGAAGCTTTGAAAGCAATTGAATTGAGATTTAAATACAATAGTGCAAGTCAGAAAAGTGATATGTATTTAAATGGCGAAAATGTAGAGCAAGAAATTCGAGCAATGCAAGTGAGTCAGAAAGTGAGTGAAGTGGCATCTATACCAGCTGTTAGAGTATTTGCTGTAGCACAACAACAAGCAATGGGTATTGATAAAGGGATTGTAATGGATGGAAGAGATATTGGAACGGTGGTATTCCCTAATGCAGAGTTAAAATTATTTGTAACCGCAGATCCAGCTATAAGGTTGGAGCGCAGGTACCAAGAATTACTAAAAACAAATCCTTCAATTCTTAAAGAGGAAGTGTCTGCGAATTTACAACAAAGAGATTTAATGGATAGTACAAGAGCACATAGCCCACTCAGACAAGCGGATGATGCATTGGTATTAGACAATACAAATTTAGATAGAGTCCAGCAGTTCGAACTAGCTATGCAGTGGGCCATGGATAAAATAAAAGCTAGTTAGGGCTATTTTTAAAAGGCCTTAATCAATCCAGCTTTCTTTTACTTTTTCAAATGCAGCTTCTAATTGGTAAAAGCTAAGAATTTTAAGAATCACTGATTCAACAACTGCATCTGGACAACTTGCGCCACTTGTCATTAAAATACGAAGCGGGCTTGCATCAGGCAAGAAATTTTGCACCACTTCTGATTGTTTATTTTTCCAATTGGTTTTTTCAATTTGATTGGCATCAATAATTTTACTTACATCATCTATAAAATAAGTGGGTAATTTTCGTTCACACAATTCCACTAAGTGCGAACTATTACTGCTATTTTTTCCACCCATTACAATCGCCAAATCTGCGTCCGTCTCAAGTAATCCAATGACTGCTGATTGATTGTCATTGGTCGCATAACATAGGGTGTCTCTGGTATCTGCAAAATGTGCGGACAAATTTTCTGCCCCAAATTTTTTCAGAATGACTTGTTTCAGATAATCCGAAATCGCTTGCGTGTCGGTTGCCAATTGAGTTGTTTGGTTCACTACGCCAATTTTATCTAAATGAATAGCAGGATCAAAGTCCGCCGAGAATCGATTGATAAAGAAGTCATAAAAATAGGCTAAAGGCAATTCGCCACTGATGATTTTCGCTAACACTTTAGTCTCTTCTATATCGTTCACAATTAAAGTAGGCGTATGTGCTGATGTATGTGAAAAAGTTGCCCTTGTTTCCTCATGTTTTGGTTTTCCGTGGATAATAATAGAGTAACCTTTTTGTGCAATTTGTTCACTGCGGTTCCATACTTTCTCTACAAAAGGACAAGTGGTATCATATGATTCGATAGCAATGCCTTTTGCCTTTAATTTCTCCTCTAATTCTAAGGTCGTCCCAAATGCTGGAATAATGACAATATCATCCTTCGTCAATTCAGATAAGGGTATCAATTCTTTCCCTAAGGTATCTTGTAAAAATCGTACCCCTTTGCTTGTTAAGTCGTTATTCACTTGAGGGTTATGGATCATTTCACTTAATAAAAAAATCCTTTTACCCTTATTTTCTTCAATTGTTCTGTAGGCAATATCAATCGCATTTTCCACACCATAACAAAATCCAAAATGCCTTGCCAAATAGATTTTAACCTTACCAAAGTCCAGTTCGGTAGGGGTGAAATCTTTCTTGAGCTTATCTTCTGATTTGCGCTTTTGTTTGATAGCGACGATTAATGGGCTTCTGTAGCCTGTTGGCACTTCAAAATTTTTCATCTATTTCAATATTAACGTATACAAAAGTACAATCTTCGTTGCTTTTTCCCCTATTTTAATTTAGTGCTTGTATCTTTGCGCCATGCATTATGTATCTGTAGAAAATTTGACAAAAAGTTATGGTATTACCCCCTTGTTTAAAGGGATCAGCTTTAATATCAACGAGGGTGACAGAATTGCCTTAGTGGCCAGAAATGGTATTGGGAAAAGTACGCTATTAAGAATATTATCTGGGAAAGAAGTGCCAGATTCGGGCACTGCCAAAGTACATAAAGATGTGCATTTGGTGTTATTTGAACAAGATCCTCAATTTATTGAAACTGCTTCAGTAACGCAGAACTTATTCAATCAAGACCATCCAATCATGAAGGCCATTAGTAATTATGAAATGGCGATGGAAACAGAGGATGAAAATTTGATCACAGATGCTATCATGGAAATGGAAGAAAATAGTGCCTGGGACTTTGAATCAAAAGTGAAAACAATTTTAACACAATTAAATATCCATCATTTAGAACAGCCAGTTTCTAAATTGAGTGGAGGACAAAGAAAACGAGTATCCTTAGCAAAGACGTTGATTCAAATTGGATTTGAACCAAAGCACGTTTTGTTGTTAATGGATGAGCCTACGAATCACTTAGATTTAAATATGATTGAATGGTTGGAAAATTATTTAGAACAAGAAAAAGTAACCTTATTATTGGTGTCGCATGATCGTTATTTCTTAGAAGCGGTGACAGATGAAATTTGGGAATTAGAAAGAGAGAAATTATACAGTTATAAAGGGGATTACGAAAATTATTTAGAAAAGAAGGCTGCTAGGATAGAATCCGAGTTGGCAAGTATAGACAAAGCAAAAAATACCTTTAGAAAAGAATTAGAGTGGATGCGTAAGCAGCCAAAAGCAAGAACAACTAAAAGCAAAAGCAGGCAAGATAATTTTTACGAAGTTGAATCTAAGGCGAAGCAAAAAATAGAAGACACCAATTTACAATTGGACATGAAAATGACCCGATTGGGAGGTAAAATTATCGAAGCAATCAAGGTTTATAAGTCTTATGGTGATTTAGTCGTGCTGAAAGGCTTTGATTATACTTTCAGTAAAGGAGAGCGAATTGGGATTGTAGGGAAAAATGGGGTAGGGAAGTCTACTTTCTTGCAAATTTTACAAGGATTGACAGCACCAGATAGTGGTAAAATTAATGTGGGTGATACCATTGTTTTTGGCCATTTTTCTCAAGAGGGGCTTACCTACAAAAAGGATATGCGTGTCATAGAATACTTAAAAACATTTGCTGAACAGTTTCCTTTAGCAAGTGGTGGCACATTGAGTGCAGCACAATTCTTAGAATTGTTTTTATTTACTCCAGACAAACAATATACTTATTTAAGCGCTTTAAGCGGTGGCGAAAAAAAGAGATTGCAATTATTGACCATCTTATTTAAAAATCCTAATTTTTTAATTTTAGATGAACCGACCAATGACTTAGACCTTCCAACATTGGCTGTATTAGAGCAGTTTTTAATTGATTTTGCAGGTTGTGTATTATTAGTATCCCATGATCGTTATTTCATGGATAAATTAGTAGACCACTTATTTATATTTGAAGGCGATGGCGTGATTCGAGATTATCCGGGTAATTATACACAGTTTAGAATTTTAGAAAAGAGCAAACAGAACTATGCTTCTGTAAGCTCTGATATTACCACTCAAGTAGAACATGAGGTTAAGCCGTTCGTTGCAGAAACAGCAACGAATACAACAAATAGCATCGTAGTAGATGCTACGGCAAAGAAAGTTGCAGAGAAAATGTCTTATAAAGAAAAACTAGAACTAGAACAATTGAATAAGACCATGCCTGAATTAGAAGTTAAAAAGGCGACACTCACTAATGAGCTTAATAATAGTACCGGCGATTATACATCAATCACAGCACTTAGTGCACAACTGGCTTTAGTTACAGCCGAATTAGAAGCATCAGAATTAAGATGGTTAGAATTAAGCGAAAAACAATAGGTCGTTTAATTTTTAAAAAATGAGGCCTAAGTGATGATTAAATGAGGCCTAGTTTTAGCATATGATTTTATGGATAAAGGTAATTTAGTAACACGATACAGGAAAAATACTATATCATATTTACTTTTAAATCTTATTATCATGAAACCAATCGAAAGAATCGCGATCTACATTCATTTCAAAAAGATCTCACCACATGCTTTTGAGAAAAAAATTGAATTGTCAAATGGTTATTTTTCAAAACAATTAAAACATCTTGGGTCTGTAGGATCAGATATCTTAATTAGAATCCACCAGGCCTATTCTGATGTAGATATCTTATGGATTTTAACAGGAGAAGGACAAATGCTAAAAGAGGAAACACAGCATAGTCTACAAATAGACAATTCTATATTAGAAGATTTTACAAATAAATATGCAAATGAAAATAAAAAACTAAAAAAACTTGAAAATGATTTTGATAAATTGCAAACTTCATTAAGTGATAAAGAAAAGATTATTGCTTTATATGAATTTATGTTAAACGGAAACCCTCCAATAACCAGCAGCAGTAGTAGTGTGGTAAAAAGGATGGATGCATAAGTACATCTATAGGTAGGACTTTATCCAGATGGTGTATGCTAAAAAATAAAAGAGGCGCTTCAAATTGAAGCGCCTCTTTTATTTGGGATCTATCTTAAAAGTTGATTTATGCATAAGACGATACTGGCTCACAAGTACAAACAAGGTTTCTGTCCCCATGTGTATTGTTTACTCTTGCAACAGTAGGCCAAAATTTATTGAGTGCAACATAAGGTAATGGAAATGCAGCTTCTTGTCTTGTATAGCTATGTGACCATTCATTGGCACAAATTACGCGTTGCGTATGTGGTGCATTTTTCAATGGGTTATCCAACTTATCATAACGGCCAGTTTCAATCGCAACAATTTCTGCATGTATTGCTAACAAAGCATCACAGAAACGATCTAGTTCTGCCATATCCTCACTTTCTGTAGGCTCAATCATGATAGTTCCTGGTACTGGGAAACTCATTGTTGGGGCATGGAATCCATAATCGATTAATCGTTTAGCCACATCTTCTGCTTCAATACCTGCAGTTGCTTTAAATGGTCTTAAGTCAATAATGAATTCATGTGCACAAGTACCATTCTTACTAGTGTATAAAATGGTATAGGCTTTTTCTAATCTTGCTTTCATGTAGTTCGCATTCAAAATGGCATAGCTGGTTGCTAATTCCAATCCCTTTGCTCCTAACATTTTGATGTAAGCATAACTAATTAATAAAATACTAGCAGATCCTAATGGTGCTCCGCTCACCGCATTGGTAGCATCTCCATTTTTAATATGACCTGGTAAGAAAGGTGCTAATTTATCATTCACACAAATTGGGCCTACACCTGGTCCACCTCCACCATGTGGAATCGCAAATGTTTTATGCAAATTCAAGTGACAAACATCTGCTCCAATATTGCCAGGACTTGTTAGTCCAACCTGTGCATTCATATTGGCTCCATCCATATATACCATACCACCATTTTCGTGGATGGTATTACAAATATCTATGATGGTTTCTTCAAACACACCATGTGTAGATGGATAAGTCACCATCAAAGCACCTAGATGGTCTTTATGTTGAATCGCTTTTTCAGTTAAATCAGCTACATCGATATTACCGGCTGCATCACATGCTACTACCACTACTTTGAAGCCAGCCATGACAGCACTTGCAGGGTTCGTGCCGTGTGCACTAATTGGAATCAATACAATATCTCTATGCGGCTCATTTCTGGCAGCATGGTAAGAACGGATGGTTAACAATCCTGCATATTCACCCTGCGCACCACTATTTGGTTGTAAGCTACAAGCAGTGAATCCAGTTGTTTGACATAAGTAGGCACTTAGCTCTTTTACAATCTCTTGGTATCCTATTGTTTGACTTGCAGGTGCAAATGGATGTAAGCCACCAAAACAAGGCCAACTTACTGGAATCATTTCTGTTGCAGCGTTTAATTTCATGGTACAACTACCAAGACTAATCATGCTTGTATTTAAAGAAAGATCTTTATTTTCCAATTGCTTAATGTAACGCATCATTTGTGTTTCACTATGATGTGAATTGAAAACAGGATGAGTTAGATAGTCGCTTGTTCTAATTAATTGAGTTGGGATAGCAGCGTTTTTGATACCTGCATTCAAAGCCTCTGCTTTTTTGCCTGTCAATGTTTCAAACAAGTGAACAATCAATTGAATATCTATTACAGAGGTGGTTTCGTCAATACTGATAGACACTGTTCCGTTCGTAAAATAATTAAAATTGATGGCATGTTTAGTAGCAAGCTCGTTCAATTTATTTGCATCAAAACCTGTTAGGTGTAATGTGTCAAAATAAAATTCATTCACCTGTTGAATGCCTAAGCTTTCTAATTGTTGTGCCAGACCTTGAGCGAATGTATGCACTCTAGAAGCGATGGACTTTAATCCATCAGGTCCGTGGTACACTGCATACATGACCGCCATATTGGCAAGTAATGCTTGTGCAGTACATATATTAGAAGTTGCTTTTTCGCGTTTAATATGTTGTTCTCTAGTTTGCAATGCCATTCTTAAAGCACGGTTGCCTTGTGCATCAATACTCACACCAATCAATCTACCTGGCATACCTCTTTTGAATGCATCTTTTGTCGCAAAATAAGCAGCGTGTGGTCCACCAAATCCCATTGGTACACCAAATCTTTGTGTGTTACCTACAGCTACATCTGCATTCAATTCGCCTGGACTTTTTAGTACAGTCAATGCAAGTAGATCTGCTACTAAAATCACCATACCACCTAATTGGTGAACTTGGTCTATAAAGCTAGTGTAGTCTTGGATTGCACCATTGGCATTTGGATATTGAAGGATCGCACCAAAAAAAGTATTGTCTAATGCTGCTGTTTTAAAATCTCCAGTCACTAATTCTACACCAATTGGTGTAGCTCTTGTTTGTAATACAGATTTTGTTTGTGCAAAGATGGCTTCGTCTACAAATAATTTAGGTTGACTAATGACATCTGATTTGTTGATATGATTAAAGATCATAGCCATTGCTTCTGCAGCTGCAGTAGACTCATCTAACAAAGAGGCATTCGCAATGTCCATCCCAGTTAAATCAGAAATCATGGTTTGAAAGTTCAATAAACTTTCTAAACGGCCTTGTGCAATTTCTGCTTGATAAGGGGTGTATTGTGTATACCAACCTGGATTTTCAAATATATTTCTTAGAATCACAGAAGGTGTGATGGTGCCATAATAACCTTGTCCTATAAAATTTTTCGCAACAATATTTTTTTCACCAATTGCTTTTAGTGTTTGCAACATTTCAAACTCCGACAATCCCTCAGGAATTTCCATTGGTTTTGTTAAACGAATATTTGCGGGTACAATTTTGTCTATTAATGCTGCTAAACTATCAACACCAACTGCCTTTAGCATTTTTGCACTATCTACTGGATTTGGACCAATATGTCTTTGGATAAATTCTGCGCCACTTTGATTCATTTCGACGGAATTGAAAAGGTTAAAAATTGGCACAAAGATAGGCTATTAGGGCCGCCTTAAAAAGGGTTAGGTCGCAAAATTCAGTCGAATGGGGAAAGCTTGTGGATGAGGACTAAATAGTTTACTTTTGTGATCTATTATGCAAGCAAACACTGAACACTTATTTGACACGCCAGCCCCAGAACAACTTAAGAAATTCCAGAACTTTCTTAAAAGGGTGGATAAGCGTGTTATTTTAAAGCAATTACCAGATTTGCACGAAGCTGCGTTTGAAAAAATTGATTGTTTGGATTGTGCCAGATGTTGCAAAAATTATTCTCCAAGATTCAAAATGCCAGACATTAAAAGAATCAGCAAATACATGGGTATGAAAGAGACTGCTTTTATAGACCAGTATTTAAGTATGGATGAAGAAGGCGACTATGTTTCTAAGACAAGGCCTTGTCCTTTTTTAGGCAATGACAATGCTTGTAGTATTTATGATCATCGACCAACAGATTGCCAAAGGTTTCCTTACACCGACGAAGATGTTTTTTTTAAACGCATTCCAATCACAATGAAAAATGCGGAATTCTGTCCTATTGTGCATGATGTTATGAATGCACTTATTGCCAAATAATCAATATTCCATTTCTTTTAATTTTGGCGCTTTAAACCAAGTGGTGATCACGACTAAAATGGTCATTACGCCACCAAATATGACCGAAGGTATAACGCCCATTGCCCTTGCTGCCAAACCGCTTTCAAATTGTCCCAATTCGTTACTGCTATTGATGAACATAGAATTTACGGACATCACCCTTCCGCGCATATGGCTAGGCGTTTTGAGTTGAACAATGGTGCCTCGAACAATCATGCTAAATCCATCTAAAATACCACTCATTAACAATGCAGCAAATGAGATCCAAAATATTTTTGAAACAGCAAAAACAATAATACAAATACCAAAGCCTGCGACTGCAAGTAATAATTTTTTCCCTTGTTTTTGTGTAACAGGGAACAATGTAATGAGTACAATAATGAGCATCGCGCCAATATCTGTTGCCGCGTTAAGCCAGCCAAAACCGATAGGGCCTACTTTTAAAATATCTCTCGCAAATACCGGTACCATGGCGACTGCGCCACCAAAAAGGACTGCAAATAAGTCCAATGATAATGCGCCCAATAATTCTTTGGTATTTAATACAAAACGCAATCCTTCTTTCACACTCTCTAATGGTTTTTGTTCTACTACAGTTGGGTGTGGAGGCTTCACACTAATTTTTTGGATAAAGAAAAATCCAATTGCAACTAAAGCAACCACCAGTATTAATGAACCATGAATGCCAAATCCTGCAATCATAAAACCAACACTTGCGTGTCCTACAACAGAGGCACTCAGCCACATGCCTTGACTCCAAGTGGTGGCATTTTGTAATAAATTTTTTGGCACTATTTCACCCACCAAAGTACCAAATCCAGGACCTGTGAAAGAACGTATGATACCAGTACAAAAGATGACGAAATATATGCCAATGGCTATTTGTAGGTTACCTAATTGTGTTTTACCATAGGAGGATAACAGTAATAAACTTATTGCGCAAAGAAAGTAAAGCGAAACGCCTGTTAAAATGATCTTTCTTTTCTCGCTTTTATCAATTACATGCCCAGCGTACAAGGCAAGCGATACTGCAGGAATAACTTCTGCTAAACCTATCAGTCCAATGGCAAAAGGTTCATTGGTTAATTCATAAATCCACCAGCCTACTAATGTCCCCATCATTCTTAAGCCCATGATAAACAAAAAGCGTCCAGTCATTAAATTCCTAAACTCGTTGATTCTTAACGCTGCAAATGGGTCTTTGGTTAATTGTGATGCATTTTGCTCCATAACAGTTTGAATAGGGTATGCTTAGGGAAGTGTAAAATAATGTTGACCTTCTTCAAGGTCTTTGTCTAGTGCGTCAGTAATAATTTTAAAATGCTTTTCGTTGTATAAGAAATCTGCATTGCTAGCATCAATAAAAATAGTTTTGATATTATGTTGCTTGATATAGCTGGTATAGGTTTCTTGTAATTTAAATAAGTATTCGTCGGGGATGGATTGTTCAAATTTCCGATTCCTTTTTTTAATATTCCCCTGTAATTTATTGACTGGCGCATGTAAATAAATCAAGATATCCGGTGGAGTCAATTGTTGTACAAAGACATCAAACATTTTTTGATATAATCTAAATTCTTCCTCTGGTAAATTCACCTTTGCAAACAGTAAGCATTTGGTAAAAATATAATCCGAAACAGTCACATTTTGAAACAGGTCGTTGGACTTCACCATTTCTTGTTGTTGCTTGAACCGTTCCGCTAAAAAAAACAACTCCAATGGAAAAGCATATTGTTTTGGGTTCTCGTAAAATTTTGTCAAAAATGGGTTGTCCGCAAATTCCTCTAAAACTAGTTTTGCATTATAATGCTGTGCTAGTAATTGTGATAGTGTGGTCTTTCCTGCACCAATATTCCCCTCAATTGCTATAAAATGATGCTTCATAATGCTTCTAATACTTGCGGACAAAGATAAGTTTTGGATCCTTTATAGGTCGGTTTTTTTATACACAACCGATGCGTCAGTTGAAGCTTCGTAGAGCTGAAAATTGGTTTTTTTAAGGATGGGGTGCTCGAAATCAGGGGCAATTTCAACTAAGGGTGCCAAAACAAAGTTGCGTGCTGCTAGTTTAGGGTGTGGAATACTCAAACCGGGCGCTTCAATGATTGTTTGGTTATAATAGATGATGTCCAAATCTATAGTCCTAGGCCCGAGGGGTATCAATCTTTCTCGACCCATATCTAACTCAATTGTTAAAAGGGTGGACATTAAATCTTGAGGGATTAATGCAGTTTCAATGCATAACGCTTGGTTGAAAAATGCAGGCTGGTCTTTAAATCCCCAAGCTTCGGTTTCATAGATGGAGGATTGCTTTTGAATGGGACCACATCTTTGTTCAATGCTATTTCGAGCATTTTCTAAATTGGCCAAACGGTTCCCTATATTGCCGCCTATCATGAGGTATACATGGTTCATAGAAGTATGCTGAAAATGAACGCAAATATCCATAATTTTACAAGGCAACCTTTATTTTTTTGTTGCTATTTTAGATTTCTTTTACAATCAATCTTTTTTATGAAAATTTTCTTTAAGTCATTCCTCGCTGCATTACTTGCTTTATTTGTTTTTACCATTGTAGGTTTTTTCCTATTGGTTGGTTTTGCTGCAGCTTTTTCATCTGACGAACCAGTTGCAGTGGCATCCAATGCGGTATTGGTGATTGACCTTGCAGATAATTTCACCGAAAAAGAAGTTTCCGATCCATTTACAGAATTATTGAATCCAGGCAAAGGGAAAGTACCAAGCTTAACGACAATGATTGGATTGATTCAACATGCTAAAAAAGATTCAAATATTAAAGGCATCTACATTAAATGCCAACAAAATTCAAACGGGTATGCTAGTTCAGAGGAGCTTAGAAATGCCCTGGTTGATTTCAAAAAAAGCAACAAATTTATTTTTGCATACGGTGAAACCATTTCTCAAAAAGGATATTGGATTGGCAATGTGGCAAACCAAATCTATACCCATCCGCAAGGGGGATTGGAGTTTAGCGGATTTTCTTTAGAGACCGTTTTCTTAAAAGGGATGTTGGATAAATTAGAGGTGGAGATGCAAGTGTTTTATGCTGGCAAATTTAAAAGTGCAACAGAACCATTTAGATATTCAAAAATGTCAGATGCGAATAAACTACAAACAGGAATATGGTTAAATGGATTATACGATCATTTTATCAATACAGTAGCTAGTGCAAGACAAATTGCACCAGACAAGTTGAAGGCTTTGGCGAATGATGCAAAAATTCAATCAGCACAAGATGCATTGTCAAATGGATTGGTGGATGGATTGATTTATGATGATCAATTGAAGAAAATAATTGCAAAAAAATTAAATGGGGTTAAAGAAAATGATATCCCATTTGTTTCAATGAAAGAATATGCCAAGTCGGTTCCGCTAAGAGGGACAGGTGCTGGTAAAATTGCGGTGGTCTATGCGGACGGGGATATTGTGATGGGCAAAGGGGTTAAAGGTTCAATTGCAAGTGATGATTTTAGGATGATGCTCCAAAAGATAAGAGCCGACGAATCCATTGATGCATTGGTCTTAAGAGTGAATTCACCAGGAGGAAGTGCCTTAGCTAGTGATATTATCTGGAGAGAAATTGAATTGATTAAATCAAAGATTCCAGTCATTGTGAGTATGGGCGATGTTGCTGCTTCTGGGGGTTATTATATAGCTTGTGGCGCTGACTCTATTTATGCAGATGCCAATTCCATTACAGGTTCAATAGGTGTATTTACAGTCGTTCCAAATATTGCTGGATTCATGAAAAATAAATTAGGGGTGACTTTTGATGGCGTAAAAACGGCAACCTATGCTGATGCACCAACATCCACAAGACCCCTTAATGCGATGGAGCAAAAAATGATGCAATCTGGCGTGGATAGTATTTATAACACATTTAAATCAAGGGTCGCAAAGGGCAGAAAAAAATCAATTGAATATATTGATTCTATTGCGCAAGGCCGAGTATGGTTGGGTTCTGATGCCATTACTGTAGGATTAGTAGATAAAATTGGTACTTTAAATGACGCCCTTGCATCTGCAGCTAAAATGGCGAAACTAAAAGGGTATAGTATTAAATCTTACCCAGAATCAAAATCATTTATTGAAGATTTTATTGAGGATTATAAGGATTATGTTAAAGTAAAATCAATTGAATCTGAAATAGGCGCTAGCCAGTGGCAGATTTTTCAACATCTGAAGACAGTTCAGCAAATGGTTGGTGCCCCTCAAGCACGAATGCCTATATTTGTGGTTAAACAGCCCTAATATCATGCGTTCATACAGTCAAATAAAAGCGATGCTTGCTATTACGAAGGCAAGCTTGCGCTCCATATTGAGAAGCCCTTCTGCGATTGTTTTTAGTATTTTATTTCCGCTGATATTCATTTTAGTATTTGGTTTCTTAAGTAGTGGTGGGAATATCAATGTAAAAGTTGCTTTAGCGCCAAATGCCGATACCACCAATGTGGTCTATGAAAAGGTAAAGTCCTTGGCAGGCTTAAAATTTGTAACAGCGGATCAGGCAACGATGAATGCAGAACTGGCAAAGGGGAGGATTACAGCATTGATAGATATCCAACCTACTCAAAAGCCTAGTCAGCCTTATCAAATACAATTAACGAGTTCGGCAGCTGCGAATCCACAAAATATCCAATTAATTAAATCCATCTTAAATGCATTGATTGCAAATATCAATGCAACGCAGTTTAAAGATGCGCCTAGTATTGCAGTGGTGAAGAACGAAGTCATTGAAGTGCCTGGCAGAACCTATCGCACAATCGATTTTATTTTGCCTGGACAACTTGGATTTTCCTTATTAAGTTCTGGTGTTTTTGGGGTGGCATTTTTATTTTTTAATTTAAGACAACAACTGGTTTTAAAAAGATTTTACGCTACACCCATTAGGCGTTTGTATATTATTTTAGGCGAAGCCTTAAGTAGAGTCATATTTCAACTGTTGACTGCGGTCATTATTATTGGCATTGGCCATTTTGCATTCAATTTCACCCTAGTTCATGGATGGGTTACTTTTTTGAATATTATGGCACTTAGTTTCATTGCATTGGTTTTATTTATGGGTTTTGGTTTTATTGTTAGTGGCGTTGCAAAAAATGAAAGTACCATTCCACCATTTGCTAATTTAATTACCTTGCCTCAATTTTTATTAGCAGGCACTTTCTTTTCAATTGATTCCTTTCCTAAATGGCTGCAACCTTTTTGCAATATTTTACCGTTAACGCATTTCAACAATGCGATGCGTGAAATTGCTTTTGAGGGTGCAAATTTATTTTCAGTTGCAACTGATATTGCGATTCTTTTTGGATGGATTGTCATTGTGTATGCGGCTGCATTTAAAATATTTAAATGGGAATAAAATGAAACTGATTCGTTTTGCAATCATAAGTGCATTAGTGATAAGCATTTTAATCACAGCCATAGCTAGCTTATTTCCTTCGGTTGTAATTACATCAAGGGCGGTAGAAGTCAATGCCACTAAGTTGCAAATCGAACATTGTGTAAAAGATTTATCCGCTTGGAAAGGTTGGATGAGTGATTGGAAAGACCAATCAGTGATGGTGCAAGATAGTATTGTGCGAGTAGGCACTCAAACAATTCAAATGCTGTCAAGCACAGATAGCACTGTTGTTTTAAAATGGGAAGCTACAGGACAAGCGCCTTATCAGGTAGAGATAGAATGGCTGCCATTGAAAGAGGGTACTTATGTAATTCACTGGTCTTTTGAGCAACACGTTAATTGGTATCCTTGGGAAAAATTTCAGACTTTGCTCAATGAAAAGGTCTTAGGTGCAAAGATGGAAGAAGAGCTTCAAAATTTAACAGCTTGTATTTTATCGGATAATACAGGTTTAAAATAAGTCCCTCAGTTGTTATTGACCTTGGTCTTTTAAGTATTCGATATTTCTTTTAATTCCTGTTAATTTTGATCTAAGTAAAGGGGATTGTTTAAACCTTGCTTTAAAACTAGTTTCTTCCATTTCAAGCCATGCTTCTTTGGACATGGTTAATAAGCCTTCAATAGGTTTGAATTTTGCTTCTTGGTGTGGATGACTAAATCGATTCCAAGGACATACATCCTGACAAATATCACAACCAAATGCCCAGTCTTGATAGGCTCTATCAGCACCAGTTTCGATGGTTTGTTTTTTTAATTCAATGGTGTAGTAACTAATGCAATGGTTGGCTTCAATGGTTTTATTAGGCAAGATGGCTTGCGTAGGACAAGCATCAATACATTTAGTGCAAGTGCCACAGTAATCTTTTGTAATGGGCTGGTCATAAACACATTCAAGGTCAACAATTAAGCTCGCTATGAAAAAAAAGGAACCCTGTTTAGGTTGGATTAAGTTGCCGTTTTTGCCAATCCAACCAGCGCCTGATAGCCATGCCCATGAACGCTCTAAGACTGGAGCTGAATCTACAAATCCTCTGCCTTCAATTGGCCCAATTTTTTGTCGTAATGCATCCAGCATTTGATTCAATGAAAGTTTGATCACTTCATGGTAATCTTGGCCGTAAGCGTATTTAGCAATTTTTGGAAAGCCAGTTGGTTGTGCTTGATCTGGGTAATAATTTTTTAAAAAAGTAATGACGGATTTTGCGCCGGGTACTAATTTCTTAGGATTAATTCTTAAGTCAAAATGTTTTTCCATGTATTGCATCTCTCCATGAAAACCCTTTGCTAACCATTGCTCTAATCTAAACGCATCTTCGGTTAATTCTTTGGCTTCTGCAATGCCACAGAAATCAAATCCGTGCTGTAGCGCTAGGTCTTTGATAATTTGAGTATGCCTAAATTGGTTCAATCTTCAAGATTCATAGAGTGAAAAAAACGATGCGCAGTTGGTGCAATCAATATGCTAATACTTGTGATAAAAACAACACCGCTAAAAATGGCATAAAAAGAAGAAAACAATTTTCCTGCATTGGTTTGAATCGTAACAACAGGTCCCATCCCGCTCAAAATCATAGAGGCATTGTGCAATGCATCAATCCAACTCATAGGTCCTAAAAATTTATAACCAAGAATGCCAATAAATAGGGATGCCCCCAAAATACAAATCGTTTTAAATAGGTTCGTTAAAACACGTCTATAGTATACACTAGTAGAAGCTAGTGGTTGACTCTTGTGTTCGTAATGAGGTAAGAATAAATTTCTTTTAGTTGCCATCTTAGTGCTTTTTGTCATCTTATGTAAAATTAGCAGAAAAAGCAATGTACGACTGACTTTATTACGCTTTTTTAAGATGGATTAAGACATAATTGCTGAATTCTAGGAGTGGCTTTCTATTTGCGGGTATTTAATAAATACTAAAACTAGTAATATGAATTTAAATCAATATACCATAAAAGCGCAGGAGGCTGTTCAAGCTGCACAACAGTTGGCCTATAATAACCAAAATGCGAACATTGAAACTGCGCACTTATTAAAAGCCATTCTTGGAGATAAAGACAGTCCAACCGATTTTTTATTGAAGAAAAATAATGTACAACCAAGCTGGGTTTTGCAAAAACTAGATGCATTATTTGAAAAATTACCAAAGCAACAAACTGGTGAACCAGCATCTAGTTTGAGTAGAGACTTAAATGCAGTGCTATTAAAAGCGACTGCATCTTTGAAAGACTTTGGTGACGATTTTGTGACAGTGGAACATTTAATTGTAGGCATCCTTCAAGTGAATGATGCTGTTGCAAAAATTTTGAAAGACGCAGGATTGACCGAGAAAGGATTAAAAACGGCTATCACAGAATTAAGACAGGGTGAAAAGATTCAATCTGCCACACAAGAAACACAGTTTCAAGCATTGAATAAATATGCCAAGAATTTAAATGACATGGCAAACAAAGGGAAACTAGATCCTGTGATTGGCCGTGATGACGAAATAAGAAGAACGCTGCATATCCTGACCAGAAGAAGCAAGAACAATCCAATTTTAGTTGGGGAGCCTGGTGTTGGCAAAACAGCTATTGCAGAAGGCTTGGCGATGCGTATTGTAAATGGGGATGTGCCCGAGAATTTAAAGTCTAAAATCATTTACGCTTTAGATATGGGGCTATTGATTGCTGGTGCAAAATACAAAGGTGAATTTGAAGAACGATTAAAAGGTGTTATTAAAGAAGTGACAAGTAGTGATGGAGATATTATATTATTCATTGACGAAATTCATACACTTGTAGGTGCTGGTGGAGGCGATGGCGCCATGGATGCTGCAAATATTTTGAAGCCAGCATTGGCTAGAGGAGAATTAAGAGCAATTGGTGCAACTACCTTAAATGAGTACCAAAAGTTTTTTGAAAAAGATAAAGCATTGGAAAGAAGATTTCAGAAAGTCATGATTGACGAGCCTTCAAAAGAAGATGCGATTTCTATTTTAAGGGGCTTAAAAGAAAGGTATGAAACACATCACCATGTTCGAATTAAAGACGAGGCGATTGTGGCTGCTGTAGAACTTTCATCTAGGTATATAACAGATCGTTTTTTGCCAGACAAGGCAATCGATTTAATTGATGAAAGTGCTGCTAAGCTTAGATTAGAGATGAATTCTATGCCAGAGGACTTGGATAGTTTACAACGTCAAATTAGACAATTAGAAATTGAAAGAGAAGCGATTAAGCGGGAAAACAATCCAGATCAATTAAAACAATTGAATGTAGAGATAAGCAATATGATGGTACAGCAAGATACCCTTACTGCTAAATGGAAAGTGGAGAAAGAATTGGTGGATAAAGTGCAGGACGCTAAAGGCAAAATGGAGCAATTAAAGCAAGCGGCAGAAGTCGCTGAACGCAATGGCGATTATGGACAGGTTGCTGAAATTCGTTATGGAAAATTAAAAGAACAAGAAACTTTTTTATTGGAGTACACCAATCAGTTAAATGATTTAGGAGAAGAAGGCAAGCGTTTAATGAAAGAGGAAGTAGATGCAGATGATATTGCAGAGAATATTGCTAAAGCAACAGGTATCCCTGTACATAAAATGATGCAATCTGAAAGAGAAAAATTATTGCATTTAGAATCTGCATTACATGAAAGGGTGGTAGGACAGGAAGAAGCAATAACAGCAGTCTCGGATGCGATTAGAAGAAGTAGGGCCGGTTTGCAAGATCCTAAAAAACCTATTGGTTCATTTATCTTCTTAGGGACAACTGGAGTTGGTAAAACAGAATTGGCTAAAGCATTGGCTAACTATTTGTTTGATGATGATAGCATGATGACCAGAATTGATATGAGTGAGTACCAAGAAAAACATACAGTATCAAGATTGGTAGGTGCCCCTCCAGGATATGTGGGCTACGAAGAAGGTGGACAGTTGACTGAATCTGTTCGACGAAAGCCTTATAGTGTAGTGCTTTTGGATGAAATTGAAAAAGCACATCCAGATGTGTGGAATATTTTATTACAAGTGTTGGATGATGGAAGATTGACCGACAATAAAGGGAGGGTGGTTAATTTTAAAAACACCATCATCATCATGACAAGTAATATTGGAAGTCATTTAATTCAGGATGCATTTGAAGAAGTGACAGATCAAAATTTGGAAGAAAAAACAGCACAAGCAAAAACAGAAGTAATGGATTTGCTAAAACAAACGATTCGTCCAGAATTTTTAAATAGGGTAGACGACATCATCATGTTCTCGCCATTATTGAGAAAACAAATGGCTTCGATTGTGCAAATTCAATTGAAACAATTAAAGTCTCTTGTGGCTGAAAATGGCATGCAAATTGAGTTTACAGATTACCTTGTTGAATACCTCTCAGAACAAGGCTTTGACATGCAGTTTGGAGCAAGGCCATTAAAGCGTCTAATTCAGAAACTAGTTGTGAATGAATTGAGTAAGCAAATTTTAAGTGGTGCCATTGACAAGTCCAAGAAAGTCTTAATTGATATTTTTGACGGGGTGGTTGTCTTTAGGAATGAAGCTTAGTTTTTGAAGTATTGAATTGTACTTGTATATTTGACGGATAGACAAATTTGCTCTATCCGTCAATTTATTTTATGGCAAACACAAAGAAGGCTGCAGTTGGGTTCATTTTTCTTACATTGGTGATTGATATTGTTGGACTTGGAATCATCATTCCGGTCATTCCACAATTGATCAAGGGTTTGCTTCATACAGATGATTTAAGTAAGGCATCTTTGTACGGCGGGTGGATGACTTTTTTATATGCAACCATGCAATTCATCTTTGCACCATTCATCGGAAGTTTAAGTGACAAATATGGCAGAAGGCCGGTCTTGTTAATTTCATTATTGGGTTTTGGTTTGGATTATTTATTCTTAGCATTTGCACCATCCATTCTTTGGTTATTTGTTGGTCGAACTATTTCAGGTATTACTGGTGCAAGCGTGACGACTGCATCAGCTTATATGGCAGATATCAGTGATGATTCAAACAGAGCACAAAATTTTGGCATGATTGGTGCTGCTTTTGGAATTGGATTCATTATAGGCCCCATGCTGGGAGGATTTTTAGGAGAAATTGGGCCAAGACTTCCGTTTTTTGTTGCTGCATCTTTGGCTTTATTAAATGTGGTCTATGGTTATTTTGTATTACCTGAATCCTTGCCGGTAGAAAACAGAAGGGCTTTTGATTGGAAAAGATCAAATCCTCTAGGCTCCTTAGTGCATTTGAAAAAATATCCAGCAGTATCCGGTTTAATTTTTGCGCTAGTCTTTATTTATTTAGCAGCGCATGCAGTTCAAAGTAATTGGAGTTTTGCCAATATGGAAAAATTCAAATGGACACCAAAAATGATTGGGTTTTCATTGGGAATGGTAGGACTATTGGTTGGTTTAGTACAAGGGGTATTGATTCGTTATATCAATCCAAAAATAGGGAACGAAAAATCGGTGTATTTTGGCATTGCTTTATATGCTTTGGGATTAATCTTATTTGCATTTGCAAGTAGCTCATGGATGATGTTTGTTTTTTTAATCCCCTATTGTTTAGGTGGCATTTCTGGACCTGCTTTGCAATCATTGATTTCTGTGCATGTGCCTAAAAATGAACAAGGCGAATTACAGGGCTCATTAACTAGTATCATGAGTGTAACTTCTATAGCAGGACCCCTTATTATGACAAGTTTATTTGCTTATTTCACCAAGCCTGGCAATCCAATTTATTTTCCGGGAGCATCTTTTTTAATGGGGGCGGTATTTATGATCATTAGTGCTGTCATTGCCTATTCCGTTTTAAAGGGAGAAACTAAGTCAATTAAGGCTTAGAGTCCCTTACTGTTGTTATATTTGTGGCTCAATAAAGGCCAATTTATGTCTCCGTTAATGCAACAGTTAGAAGCAACTGCAGGTTTTATTCAATCAAAAATTAGTGCAACAGCAAATACTGCTATCATCTTAGGTAGTGGTTTGGGTAATTTATCAAGTGTCATTGAAGCAGAATTTAGCATTCCTTATAGTGAAATTCCAAATTTTCCGGTAAGTACCGTAGAAGGTCATAAAGGAAGATTGATTTTGGGTACATTGAATGGCAAAAAGGTTTGGGTCATGGAAGGCCGTTTTCATTTTTATGAAGGCTATACAGCAGAACAAGTAGTTTTCCCTATTCGTGTTTTGAAATTATTAGGGGTAGAAAATGTATTATTATCAAATGCTGCTGGTGGCGTTAACAAGGATTATCAGGTAGGCGATTTAATGATCATTAAAGACCATATTAGCTTTTTTACACCTAATCCATTGTTGGGCAAAAATGAGCCTGTGCTTGGTACAAGATTTCCCGACATGAGCGAGCCATATGCCAATGCATATATTGAAAAAGCAAAACGAATAGCAGCAGAAAATAATATTAAAGTGCACGAAGGAGTCTATGTTGGGGTGACGGGGCCAACTTTTGAAACAAGAGCAGAGTATCAATTGATTAAAATTTCAGGTGGAGATGTTGTGGGGATGAGTACAGTGCAAGAAAATATTGCTGCGGTGCATTGTGGGATGAAAGTTTTTGCAATGAGTGTGGTGACCGATTTAGGCATTAGAGAGGACAATAACGTCATCACGCACGAAGAAGTATTGGCGGCTGCAAATGCAGCTGAACCTTTGTTAACTTTAATTTTCAGCGCATTGGTAAAAGAAATTGCCGCATAAGGCAAGTCATTTTTTCAATAGAACTATCTTACTAACAAATATGAGGACTAAGCGTATTTTATTGATGTGTTGTGTTGCAAGTTGTCTATCCATTGGACAACTGAATGCACAAAATATGCGCTTTAATTCATTTGGTGGTGGAGGAGGTGCAACGGACTCTTTGCAAAAAAGAGATAAGACAGAGGATTCAATTTCGATTTTTTATCGATTGTACAACAGCTTGACTATTCGGAATATGGATACCGCTATAACAGATTTCTATTCAAAATTCATCTTACCTTATAGCAACTATCATTTAGGTAATTTAGGCAATGCTAGCAAATCCTATGTATTCAATCCATTGCAAAGAGGTGGATGGGATGCAGGCTTTAGGGCATATGAAGTCTATAATTTTACTTTGGAGCAAACGCCGTTTTATCAAACAACAAAACCTTATACAGAATTGGGTTATTTGTTGGGAGGAAAAGGAGAGCAATTGATAGAGCTATTGCATACCCAAAATAAAACAAAGCAATTTAATTATTCCTTTGCTTATCGTTTTAGCAATGCCCCAGGTAATTTAAAAAACCAACATGCGAATTTGAATAATATGCGCATGACTGCCAATTATCAATCAAAGAGAAAGCGATATGCCTCTTATTGGGTGATGTTATCTAATAAATCTGCTTCATCTGAAAATGGGGGATTGGTCAACAGTGCATTAATTGATAGTCTTTCATTGAATAATCCATATGAGCTAGAAACAAGGTTGGGCATTAGCGGGGCATCTTTTAGAAACCCGTTTAATACCAATATCGCAACAGGCTCAACTTATAAGGAGCAAAGTTTTGTATGGAAACAAACCTATGATATTGGACAGAAAGATTCTGTGGTTAAAGATACGGTGACGACTTTTTTATTTTATCCTAGACTAAGATTCCAGAATGAAATAAAATACCAAACCAATCAATTCATTTTTGCGGACGCCAATCCATTAGCGCTCAAATATGAACAATATTTTAATTACACATTGCCTGTTGGAGATGCAATATTGTTTCAGGATAAATGGAAAAGATTCGCCAATGAATTTAGCTTAGTGTCTTTTCCTGAGAAGACAAATCCCAATCAATTCCTGCAAATTGGACTTGGGTATCAATCATTAATTTTTAAAGACAGTATGCAAACTTGGTCCAATTATGACATGTATGGGCTTGGTATGTATAAAAATAAAACCAAGAATCTTCGTTGGGACATCCAAGCATCTGGAAAATTATTTTTGAATGGCTATCATGCGGGTGATTACGAAGCGCAGTTTTCTTTGAGTAGTTTAATCAATAAAAAAGGAGATCAATTGGCATTGTGGGTGCAAAATTCCAATCGTACCCCTTCTTTTAATCGTTTAGGAATTACCGCATTTCCGATTTTACAAAGGGGCACCATTGATAAAGAAAATATTATTGAATTAGGCGCTTTGTGGGATCAAAAAACGCCTGATATTGCAGCTTCATTCCAATATAAACTCATTCAAAATTATCAGTATTTTGGATCAGGGTATCAGCCAATGGTCTACGATAAAGTGTTAAGTTATGTGAAGGGTACTGTCTCAAATCAGCTGAAATTAAGTCGTCATTGGAATTGGTACAATGAACTAACATTACAACTAGTAGATCCCAATGCGCCATTGCATCTGCCAGTCATTTTTACTAGACAACGAATTGCTTTTGAGGGTAATTTCTTTAAAAACTTATTCCTTTCAACGGGCCTTGAGCTCATTTATCATTCATCGTATCAACCAGATGGCTATATGCCATTGAATGGACAATTTTACTTACAAGATCAGTTTACAGCCAATAATAGACCTATTGCCAATGCTTTTTTAAACTTTCGGATCAAAAGATTTAAAGGATTTGTTCGTATGGAACAGTTGAATACTTTATTAGCCACTAGTAATCAACTAGGTACACGTTATCAATTTACTGCACCAAATTATCCAGGTACAGGCACTTGGTTAAGAGTGGGGATTTGGTGGAATTTTATCAATTAGTGCTACCTTTGTATGGTGAAGCAAATTTTGACCATTCTACTTTTGGTTGTGTATAGTTTTTCCAGCATTGGAGCAACTGTAAAAGCACATCTATGTGGAGGAAAAGTTCAAAAATGTTTTTGCGGCAAGTCTGCAAAAAGTAAGTCTACTAAAAAAGACACTTGTTGTGCAGAAAAAACAACTTTTGTTAAAAAACAAGACCTGCATCCCTCTTCTGAGTTTCAAGCAATCAAAAAGGGCATACTTGTAACCACTATTCCGGTTATTAATGACACAGAATCAGTGCCTACTGTAGTTGTAAAGTATACTTTTATTCGAGTTCATTCCAAAAGGGGGCTACTTTTTACAGGTCCGCCAATCTATGCCTTAGATTGTCTTTATTTAATTTGATTTTATGCTAGAGATTATTTTGAATGCAGTAAATATTTAATTGCTGTACTCATGTTATTTACATTTCTTGTATTAAAAAAAGTTAAAAATATTTTATGAAAAAATTGATCTTATTTACTGGTTTTATAATGACTATTTTTTGTACTGCAAATGCGCAAACCGCAACAAAATTAAAAGTATCTGGTAATTGTGGTATGTGTAAATCAAGTATCGAAAAGGCTGCTAAATCAGCAGGCGCAACAACTGCAAGCTGGGATATGGATGCAAAGTTATTGACACTCATTTTTGATGGTAAAACCAATTTAGACAAAATAGAAACTGCCATTGCTGCCGTTGGCTATGATACAGAACATAAAACAGCTACAAAAGCAACCTATGACGCATTACATGAATGTTGCAAATATGAGCGTGAGGTTAGACAAGATACAGTCATCAAGAAGGTTTCTCTTGTGGCTTCGGGCTTAACATGTTCTATGTGTTCTAAAGCCATTTTTAAAGCACTAACTAAATTAGATTTTGTGGATGAAGTGAAGGTGGATATTGAGCAGTCTAAATTTGTCCTTTCTTTTAAATCTGGGAAGACCGTTGTGATTGATCAAATTAAAGCTGCTGTGGCTGACGCTGGATTTGCCGTTCAAAGCTTAGTATATGAATAGACTAACGCAATAATGATTAACTTTAGAAGATTCATATCCATTCATTTTATTGAGTAAGCACTTTTATTATGCTATCAAAAATTATACAGTTCTCGATTAAGAATAAACTAGTTGTCCTTTTAGGGCTTTTTGCTTTGATGCTAGGAGGGGTTTATTCCATTTCTAAATTGCCAATCGATGCTGTTCCCGATATTACCAATAACCAGGTATTAATTATTACATCTGTTCCAAGTGCAGGTGCGCCAGATGTAGAAAGATTGATTACTGTGCCAATTGAACAAGCTACAAGGAATATTCCAGGATTGATAGAACAAAGAAGTTTTTCACGATTTGGATTAAGCTTAGTGACATTGGTATTCAAGGATGGTATGGATATTTATTGGGCAAGACAACAGGTTTCTGAACGATTGATTACTGTAAAGTCACAAATGCCAGAAGGAATGGGCATCCCAGAGCTGGGTCCATTAACAACAGGATTAGGTGAAATTTACCAATACGTAGTAAGACCAAAAAAAGGCTTTGAAGGAAAATATAGTTTAACAGAATTACGAACAATGCAGGACTGGATTGTTCGTAAGCAATTACTGGGTACACCTGGTGTAGCGGATGTGAGCAGTTTTGGTGGTGCAGTGAAGCAATTTGAAGTGAGCGTGAATCCAGAGTTGCTAAAGCAATATGATTTATCAGTGAATGATATTTATACTGCATTGAATGACAACAATCAAAATGCAGGGGGTGCTTATATTGAACATGGTCCAGGCGTGTTATTTATTAGAACAGAAGGAATGGTGGATAGCATGGATCAGATTTCAAGTATTCCTGTCAAGACTTTATCCAATGGGATGCCCTTGTTAATTAGGGATGTGGCAGAAGTAAAGTTAGGGGAAGCGACTAAATTTGGTGCAACAGCCTACAATGCGGATGGAGAAGTGGCTGGTGCAGTCGTGATGATGTTGAAAGGAGAGAATAGTAATCAAGTGATTGCGGATATTAAAAATAAGATTGCCACCATTCAGGAGACAATGCCAGAAGGGGTTGTTATTGAGCCTTTCTTAGACCGAACAAAAATGGTGGACAATGCTATTGGCACAGTGTCTAAAAATTTATTAGAAGGGGCATTGATTGTCATTTTTGTCTTGATTTTATTCTTGGGTAATTTAAGAGCTGGTTTAGTCGTAGCATCAGTCATACCTCTTGCTATGTTATTTGCATTTATAGGTATGCATCTTTTTGGTGTGAGTGGAAACTTAATGAGTTTAGGGGCGTTGGATTTTGGCTTGCTTGTAGACGGTGCGGTTATTATTGTTGAGGCTGTATTACATCAGTTATACCATAGTTCTAAAAAAGAGGGGCATAATCAATTGGATAAATCAGAAATGAATTCCATTGTGGGCCAGGTGTCTAATAAGATGATGGGTGCTGCCGCTTTTGGACAAATCATTATTTTGATTGTATACTTGCCAATTTTATCCTTAACAGGCATTGAAGGCAAGATGTTTAAACCAATGGCGCAGACTGTTTCATTTGCATTAATTGGGGCATTTATTTTGTCCATCACTTATGTACCGATGATGAGTGCCTGGGTATTGCAAAGAAATAGAGTGCAAAAAGAAACAATGACCGACAAGTTCATGCAAAAGTTGGAAGCATTTTATGAGCCGTTATTGAAGAAGGCATTGGGTATTCCTAAACAAATTGTTGGAAGTACCATCGCATTATTTATTGGATCCATCCTTTTATTAACGACTTTAGGTGGGGAGTTTATTCCTAAATTAGAAGAAGGGGATTTTGCAGTAGACACTAGAGTGTTAAGTGGAAGTTCTTTGAATACCACATTAGATGCTACGCAGAAAGCCTCAAAATTATTGATAGATCGCTTTCCAGAGATTGAAAAAATTGTGACTAAAATTGGAGCTGGTGAAATTCCAACAGACCCTATGTCTATGGAAGCGTCAGATCTTATGATCATTTTAAAAGATAAAAAAGATTGGGTATCAGCAAAAACATTTGATGCATTAGCGGACACAATGGGGAAAGTCATGTCTCAAGTTCCAGGTATTACCTCTGGTTTTCAATATCCTGTCCAAATGCGATTCAATGAATTGATGACAGGATCAAGACAAGATGTTTCTTGTAAAATCTTTGGTGAAAACCTAGATAGTTTGGCGAAGTATGCAGCTTTAATGGGTAATATAATTCATGATGTAGAGGGCGCTAAAGACCTTTATACAGAGACCGTGACCGGAATCTCACAGATTGTTGTCCATTTTAATCGAACTGCTATTGCAAGGTATGGTGCGAATATTAAAGAAGTCAATCAAGTGATTCAGTCTGCTTATGCTGGAGGGGTCGCTGGCAAAGTATTTGAAGGAGATAGAAGATTTGACTTAGTGGTAAAATTAAATACAGCACAAAAGAAAGATTGGCAGCAAATAAAAAACTTAATGGTCACTGTGGGCAATGGCAAACAGGTGCCATTGTATGAACTTGCAGAAGTTAGAATAGAGGAAGGCCCATATCAAATACAAAGAGAAGATGCAGCAAGACGAATTGTTGTCGGGTTCAATGTCAGAGGGAAAGATGTAAAGTCAGTCGTGACCGAGGTGCAAGAGAAAGTTAAAAAGTCCATTCAATTTCCTCCAGGTTATTATGTGGTTTATGGAGGACAGTTTGAAAATTTAGAACATGCAGTAAGCCGATTACAAATTGCAGTGCCAGTGGCTTTATTATTGATTTTAGTGATGCTATTTTTTGCCTTCAACAATATCAAACATTGCTTATTAATTTTTTCAGCAATTCCTTTTTCTGCCATTGGTGGTGTATTTGCTTTATGGATGAGGGGTATGCCTTTTAGTATCTCAGCAGGAGTAGGCTTTATTGCCCTGTTTGGTGTCGCTGTGTTGAATGGCATTGTATTGTTAACGGAGATGAATAAATTAGCTATGGAACCAAACAGATCAATAGTAGATATTATTATAACAGCAACTAAAACAAGATTGAGACCCATTTTAATTACCGCATCTGTGGCTTCGCTTGGATTTATACCAATGGCCATAAGTAGCGGGGCTGGAGCAGAAGTTCAAAAACCTTTGGCTACAGTTGTAATTGGAGGTTTATTATCAGCCACCCTTTTAACCTTATTTGTATTGCCTATTTTTTATCAATTGTTTGAAAAGAAAAGGTTGGGTCAGTCTACGATTGCAATTATTTTATGCATGATTGGATTGAATGCGACTATTTTGCAAGCACAGCCAATAACAGTTAAAAAGCCTTTGTCAAAAGTGATTGAACAGGCTAAGTTGGTATCTCCAACTTTAAAAACGACCGAAGCACAAATAGCTTATTATAAGACACTCACTAAATCAAGTTTCGATCCTGCAAAGTTATCATTAAGAGGTGAAATGGGCAATGTGAATAGCAGCTTCAATGATTCTAAATATACCATTGAACAAGTATTTGATTTGCCACAAGTCTACCAAGCACAAAAAAATTGGTACAATTCAATTAGTCAAGCCTATAGTTATCAGTCAGTTTTAGATGTAAATTTCGTTGAGTACACTGTTGAACAATTGTATATACAATTGCAATTTCAAGTAGCAAAGGGCAAGTTATTAAGTCATCTTGATTCCATTTATAGTAAACAATTGGCGGCCGTGGATGCAAGATTTAAAGCTGGTCAAGACAATGGATTGGAACAATTGAATATGCAGAACTGGGTAAGTCAACATCAGCAGTTAATGATAAAACATCAAAATGAACAGCTGGGATTACAAAAACAGTTTAGTATTTTATTAGAAGAGTCAACATTGCTTTTGCCAGAGGAGCAGTTAATTTTTGATCCAAAGTTAATTGATACGGTGATTGATGCGGGTCATCCAATGAATTTGTTGTGGATGCAAAAATTAAAATCTGTCATCGCAGAAACCAATGTAGCAAAGTCTAAAATTTTACCTCAAGTAGCAATGGGTTATACGAACCAAAGTTTTAAAATGAATCCAGATGATGCAACTAGGTACAATTCAGTAAATATTGGATTAAATATTCCTTTGTTTAAAGCTGGCTTAAAACAAAAAGTAAAAGCTAGTCAAGTGAATGAAACAGTCATAGAGCATGAAAAAGAAAAAGCAATACTTGATTTAAACTTGCAAATTCAAAAAGCCTGGACCAATTACCAACAAACAGTCGATTTGTATCAGCATATACAAAAAGTGCTTATTCCAAATGCAACTAAAATGGCCAATATCGCTAACCTGTCTTTTAAAGAGGGGCAAATAAGTTATATTGAATGGTCCAATGCGATGAGTCAAGTGCAACAAATTGAAATACAATCATTAGAGTCACTTGAATTATTTAATTTAAATCAATCCACATTGTATTATTTATTATCTAAATAATATGTATAAATAGTTTATAATGAAAAATTTCTTACACATTTTAATTGCCACACTCCTAATAACTAGTTGTGGGAAAGGTCCAAAAGTTGAAACAAATATTGAAGCTGCAACTGATTCAGTAAATAAAGTTCAATTAACAAAAGAACAAGCAGTCAATGCGCAATTAGAGTTAGCGCCCATTCAGCAAGGCAAATTGAAGGCAGTGACGCATTTAAATGGGGTAATAGATGTGCCTCCAACTGGTATTGCATCGGTAAGTATTCCAATGGGAGGCTATATACAAGATATTAATTTAATACCTGGCACATTTGTTAAAAAAGGGCAGTTGCTGGCAACTGTGAAAGATCCTGCTTATGTGCAGCTGCAAGAAAATTATTTAGCTTCTAAAGCGAAGTTGGGTTATTTACAGCAAGATATAGATCGTCAAAAATTATTATTAACGCAGGAAGCAGTAAGTAAAAAATCCTTCCAACAATTACAAGCAGAATACAATACAGTTGCGATTCAATTAAAAGCCTTATCAGAGCAATTGAAATTAATCAATATACAGCCAGAAAATTTGACGATCGAAAAAATGTCAAGTATGGTGCAATTAGTTGCTCCAATTGCCGGGTATATTAGTAAAGTAAATATCAATAGAGGAAAATATGTAACAGCTTCAGAAGTTTTATTAGAAATCATCAATCCAGATGACATACATGCCGCAATTACGATCTATGAGAATGATATTACAAATTTTAAAGTTGGAATGAAAGGGATTGTTACTTTGACAAATAATCCAGCAATAAAATACCCAGTTTCAGTTTTAGCAGTTGCTCAAAATATCAATGAAGATAAAACAGGCTTACTACATTGTCATTTCGATAAAATACCTAAAAATGTATTACCAGGTATGTTTTTAACCGCAGACATCGTGGTTGAGACAAATGAGGCAGTGTTGATTCCAGTAGACGCAGTACAAAGATTTCAGGGCAAAGATTTTATATTCATTCAAGCTGCTGTAAATGAATATGAGGCTATAGAAATCCAAGTGCGTCAATCTAATGCTGAGTTCGTAACAGTAGGTAATGCTGATGCTACATCATGGGTGGGTAAATCACTTGTTATAAAAAATGCATTTAGCTTATTAGGCAAGTTGATGAATAAGTCGGAATAATAATTATTGTTCAAAATAGCTGATACTGCCACCTATCCAGGTGGCAGTATCGTTATAGCTTACGCCTATCATAGGTCCTTTACTAATTCTAGTTAAATTATTGGTAGCCACATATTGATTCAATGTGTTATCCCAAAAATAAAACAATCTAATTTCTGCTTTAGAAGGTCCAGAAGGGGTGTCAATCGCAGCTGCATAATGAACTTTCTTTTGTAAGACCCAATTTTCTGGATCATTGATCAAATTCAAGGAGGTACTCGTGGAATCTAACATGACACCATGCCCTCCAAATGAGAACAAAGGCTTGCAGATATAGGCGCTTAAGTCAAGTCCTAAAGCTGTTTGATTATTTTTCCAATCAGATAATATATGAGCTTCAGGTATTGCTGGGTGGGTTAGTAAGGGTAGAATGTATTTACTTATCCTAAAAAAATGATGTGGATGATTGACCCATTCTATATTTTCTGCTTGTTCAAATAATTGAAATTGTTGCATCAAATTTGAACCTTGTTGCATCAATTCATCATATACAACCCGATTATAGATCCGTTCAATCTTAAATTCAACTCCATTTTTTTGATAGAAAAGACTTTTGGCTCTTAAGTAAATTTCTGAAAGACAAACGATAGGTACATTTAACCAAGCTTCTGTAAGGAATAAATCAAGCCTTGTTTTTTGTTCATCAGGTTTGATCTCTAATAAAATGGTGTGCTTTGCTTGATCACCATGTACCATTTTGCTAAAAAATTCAAGGTAGCTTTTTTCATTGTAACCATTTAAAAAAGGTGTAAAACCCATTGGCATATCGTAGGCCAATTCTAAAGCTTGCGCCTGTAATGCTTCAAAAGCAAACAAGGAAGGGAAGCCTTGCAATTCTATTAATTGCGGCTGGTATGTTCCCGCTGACCCTTCGGCAATTGCAAAATCAATTACAATACATTCAGGAAAAGCTTTTTCATTGGGTATATCCATTCCTTTTGGAATTGAATGCATTGTTTTTGCAAAGAAGTTTGGATTGGTAATGAATTGACAGATATAGTCCCCCGCATCTAACAATTGCGATTTAAAATGCCGATCTATGAATACAGGTGTCTCTGCAATTCTAAAGGGGATACTATCTTTAAATGGTTCATTTAAAATTGATAGGTATTGCTGATACTTATCTTGAGTAAATTGCGCATTAAATGCTGCTCTTATTGTTTGAATCATGATTGCAACATTTGATTCAGGAAGTTTGGAATGAACTTGCTACAAGTATGTTTGATTTTAGCATCGTCCTCCAAGGTGAGTATGATTTGATTCCATTTATCTTCTCTAAAGTCTTCAATAACAGCTGCTTTAATGACAGCTGTATTAAAATAAGTGGAAAGTCTTTCTTGAGTTGCTTCTGGATGAAATTGAACCCCAATCATTGTATCACTAAATGCAACAGCCATCAATGCCCTTTCATAAGGAAGTTGAGGTCTGATTTTTTCTAAAGCAATGATGGTAGCACCCATGGATTCAATTTTTTCATCGTTGGGTTCTGTGATTTGGTACAATCTACTTTCCATAGCATAAAACGGATCTGGTAACTGTGCAAAAATTGAATGGGGTACTGTTGGATGTATAGGAAGAATACCTAATTGCTTAGATTTTCTTAAACCAACTTTTCCAATATTAAAATGTCTACATGCTAACTGAAAACTATGACAAATTAGAAGGACTGGTTTTTTTAATTTGTACATTCGATCTAACCAATTGCAATATGCGATATCCCAAGATTGTGTTTGCGTGTCAATAGGAGAGCCTGGTCCACCTGAAGAAATATACAAATCAAAATCATCCTCAGGCAATGCATTTTTCACCCGAACATCAAAAACGGTCGTAATAATGTCAACGGAATACTTTTTGCTCCAATCTTCCAATATATCTCTGATACAATCCATCCCCATATTAGCACTGCCATCATAAAGGTCTAGTACAGCAATATGTATGGGGGTAGATTGTGACATTATAAATAGTTCAGATTGGTTTTAGGGCTTAACTGTAATAAGGTTTCATACATTAATTGTATGGTATCTACGATGTCTTTTTTGTGGATCATTTCTACCGTAGTGTGCATGTATCTAAGTGGGATAGAGATTAAAACAGAAGGACATCCGTCATTCGCATAAGCAAAGCTGTCTGTATCTGTCCCCGTACTTCTACTAAGCGTTCTAAATTGAACTGGGATTTTTTTATTTTTTGCGGTATCTTCTACGATCGCTAATAATTTATTATGAATGGCAGGAGCATAAGCTAATGAAGGGCCTTTACCACATTGAATATCTCCTTCGATTGCTTTATTAATCATTGGAGTATGTGTATCATGCGTTACATCCGTTACAATTGCAATATTGGGCTTAATTCTCCTTGCAATCATCTCAGCACCTCTTAATCCAATTTCTTCTTGAACAGCATTGACAATGTATAAGCCAAAAGGCAATTTCTTTTTATTTTCTTTAAGCATTCTTGCCACTTCTGCAATCATGAATCCACCCACTCTATTGTCAAAAGCTCTTCCAATGATAAAATCATGTGCCAATTCATCAAAACCTTCTTCGTAGGTTACCACTGCACCAATATGAATACCCAAAGCTTCAACTTCTTTTTTAGATCTTGCTCCGCAATCTAAAGTCAAATTGTCTACTTTAGGTTGTGGTTCTTTTTGTTCAGGATTGCTCATTCTTGTGTGGATAGCAGGCCATCCAAATACCGCTTTTACTGGTCCTTTTTTACCATGTATCCATACGCGCATAGAAGGGGCAATTTGATGGTCCACACCGCCATTGCGTTTAAGGTAGATCAAACCTTGATCACTAACATAATTGACAAACCAACTTATTTCATCTGCATGGGCTTCAATCACTACTTTAAAAGGTGCATCAGGATTGATGACACCCACAGCTGTGCCGTAAGGATCTGTAAAAGTGGTGTCTACATATTGCGTTAAATAGTTCAACCATATTTTTTGACCACTACTTTCAAAACCTACAGGAGAAGGGTTATTAATATATTCCTTTAAAAATTTGTAAGAAGTTGGGTTAATCAACTCTTTCTTCTTTGCGCTACTTACTTTATTGGTAGTTGCTTTTTTTGTTGTTGCTTTTTTTGTTGTTGCTTTTGCCATAGTTTGTTTAATTATAACCCTTGCAAGATACTACATTCTCTATTTATTAATACATTTGTAGCAAACCTAGGCAGTATGAATGGCGAAACTTGGAACATGGAGGATTTAAAGGACTTGGCACCTGCCAATTTCTTTAGCAAAGCCTTGGCACTCATGCAACATCAAGCTAAAAACAATGCGGTATATAGTGAGTGGGTTCAGTCTATGAAGGCGCAATTAGATAAGGTGAAATCTCTTGAGCAAATTCCATTCTTGCCAATTCATTTTTTTAAGACACATGCCATTTATACAGGAAGGGAATGCCCAAAATTTCATTTTGAAAGCAGTGGCACCACGCAGGATATTGTGAGTAAACATTTTGTAAAAGACCTCAGCGTGTATGAACAAAGTTTTATGCAATGTTTTGAACAATTTTATGGCGCCCCAAAAGACTACTGCGTACTTGGTTTATTACCCAATTATTTAGAGCGACAACATTCCTCCTTGGTGTATATGACAGATCATTTAATCCAAGCAAGTAAAGATGAAAGAAGTGGATTTTACTTATATGATTTTGAAAAGTTGAATCATACTTTAGCAATACTGGAAAAAGAACAACAAAAGACCTTATTGATAGGGGTGAGTTTTGCCTTAATGGATTTTGTGGATGCCTATCCTCAAAAATTGAATCATACAATTGTGATGGAGACGGGAGGGATGAAAGGTAGAAAGCAAGAATTAACCAAACCTGCTTTACACGGGTATTTAGCAGATGGATTTGGAATTGAATCCATCCATTCAGAATATGGTATGACTGAATTATTAAGTCAAGCGTATTCCAAAGGGGCAGGCATCTATGCTTGTCCGCCATGGATGAAAGTCTTAGTGGCGGATGAATCCGACCCAACAGCACTGACTACAACAGGTAGGGGGGTCTTACATATCATAGACCTAGCCAATGTGAATAGTTGTGCATTTATTGCTACAGAAGACATAGGGATGGTGCACCCTGACGGGACTTTTGAAGTCATAGGAAGGCTTGACCAAAGCGCAAGAAGGGGTTGTAGTTTATTGGTTGTTTAAAATCAATTTTTTTATTTCTCCAATAAATCTTGTGTTGATATTGTAATTGTATAGTCTTTTGTCTGTTTCTTCTCTTTCTTTTACAATCAAGGTTTCGCTTGCTCTCGTTGCTAATTTAAATTTCTGGTTGATTCTTAAGAAATAGTCACTTCTGCTTTTATTTTGTGTGATGGTATCTTTTTGTTGAACGCCAATAATTTTATTGATTGCCTTAATGCTAATTTGTTCATTTTCAATTTGGAATTGATAAATTGTTTGAATTAAATCTTTTTCAATCGCAGTTAAAGCACTGTAAAAGTTTTTATACAAAATGGATTGTACTTCGAGCGGGGTTTTATCTTTTTTAATTTTTTTATTATATAAAGAGTATAGGAGTATAACCATTAGAACAATAAAAACATTACCTATAATGGGTCTCCCAGGTCCTATTTTTTGTAAAAAAGAAACAAATAAATTATTTGAATAAATGGGTTGAGCATTTGGATCAATAAAGTCATCCATATTTAAATCAATGGTCTCGTAGTTCAATGTGCCATTATCTTCAATTCGGATCAAGTAAAAGTGATTACCCATCACAAATTGGTACATGTATTCGGGTCTTCTCTTATATATTTTCAGCCATTTTTCCCTGAATTCAGCTTGTTTATCCTTGGCTAGAACTCCAAATTGATTGGTTGAAAAATTAAGCCAAAACATTTCTAAGTCTGAATGAAAAACAATATAAGGTCCAAAAATTGTTTTTAAATCCGTACTTTTTTCTAAAATTTCTTTTAGTGTCACATTTAGTTTTCCTAAACTTTCCCAAGTTCTTTTATTAAAATCAAATACGCGGCAAGTATCTGTCAATGATGTATTCAATGAGGAGGGAAATTCTAATCGATTAACTGAATTGGATAAATAGAGTTTACCTTTTTCTTGGTCCGTAAAATATATGATGCCTTTTTCAGGGCTTTGAAAAACAGATAAAGGTTGTTTAGTGGCAAAAAACTCCCATTCATGTGTTTTTTTACTAAAAAATGTAAAATGGTTTTTTATATTCCAAAAACCAGTACCCCCAAGTTGAAATAAGGTATCCTTGTAAAAAAGGTTAATACAACCAAAATTAGATCCTGCGTAAAAGGTTGAATCAAGTCTAGTAAACGCATACTTTCCCGGCATTTGTGCTTGAATTTGATAAAATCTACCTGATCCCTTTAACTGTAAATAAACTAGATGTTTCTTTTTTAAAAGGCTAATACCATTCGTTAATTGGGTAGGCATTCCAAACCTTAGGTTTTCATTAAATATATCAAGGCTTAGGTCATTGACAGAATCAGCCGTGATAAAATCTAATAAAGCGCGCTCTTGTAAAGAAAGGGGTTTAATGGATAAATCTGATTGTCCAAAGCTGTGCATTTGAACAATCATAGCTAAGAATAATAAACAACTATATTTTTTCAACATCAAACAAAATTATATAAAAAATTTAT